>CAYZHR010000058.1:0-4426 GCA_964477885.1 uncultured Candidatus Saccharibacteria bacterium | reverse complement strand
TCGTCGAGTTTTTTCTCAATTTCTTTTAATTCGACCTTTTTTTCTTCGGTCTTTTTTTCTGTTTCAGATGTCGGTTTCCTCAAAGTTCTTCTAACTTCAATCCGAGACGCCTCTTTAATCAAAATCATAAACTTTAGGATTTGAGAGTCAGTTTTTAAATTTTTCTCGAGCTCCTTAATTTTTTCTGGCGGGGAATAAAATTCCAAAGTAGTCAAAAAGAAACCGTCTTCCTTTTTGGCGGGAGGATTGGGCAAGAAAGTTATGACTTTTTCAGCCAGCTTTTTTTGTTCTTCTGCCGTTAGATTTTTGTCGAATAAATAAGTTAATTCGTAGTATCGCATGAGTTCTTATATTTTAAACTCTATTACGTCTCCATCCTGCACTATATAATCTCTGCCGACTGTTTCGAGCCAGCCTTTTTCCCGAGCCTTAGCCCAAGAACCGGCTTCGACTAGTTTCTGCCAGTTAATCACTTCAGCCCTGATGAATTTTTCCTGGAAGTCGGAGTGGACTTTGCCACCCGCTTGAGGGCACGTTTGACCACGCTGCAGCGTCCAAGCTCTGGTTTCTTGCCCGCCGGTGATCGTATAAAAAGTTATTAGCTCAAGAATATTGTAGCAAGCGAGAATTAACTGGTCAAGTTGAGATTTGACACCGAGTTCTCTTTTTTCAGCCTCCGAAAGCTCTGACATCTCTTCTTCTATTTTCAGATTTAAGGACATGCGATGTCCATTAGACATCGCATGTCCAACTTCATTAATGTTGTAGACATAGACGATTGGCTTTTTAGAGAGGAGATTTTCTTTTTCTTCGACCTCCAGGTCTTTCATTGCCAATTCCGTTTTGATGATTTCAATATCGTTATCCGGGGTAGGGTTAGCGCTGAAGCATTTTATTACTTCCAAAATCGCGTCGCAATTCCTGATCTGAGCCAAGAACTGATTGCCCAACCCCTCGCCCTTATGAGCGTTTTTGACCAGTCCGGCAATATCAACAAACTCAATAATGGTCGGAGTTACCTTTTCCGGCTTTATGACTTGAGCGATTTTTTCCAGTCTTTCATCGGGCACCGCCACCACTCCTACATTGGGGTTAATGGTGGTGAAAGGGTAATCGGCAATATCAACCTGTTTTTTAGTTAAGGCCTTGAAAAGGGTTGATTTGCCCACATTGGGCAAACCGACAATACCTATTGAGAAAGACATATGTTTATGGTATATTAAAAAAATTAGCGCGTCAATTATATGAAAAACTTAAACAAAATAACCGAAAAAGAATTAAAAGCAATTAAGGTTGTCGCTTTTGACATTGACGGAGTCATTATACCGACTGGCACTCAGTTAAGTGAGAATTTGGACGGCACCGAACTTTATATGAAATCCAAACAGCTCTCGCCGAAGTTCATTAAAAATTTAAGAGAACTTAAAAAATACGTTAAACTGAATTTTTCTTCCGGCAGAAACATTTTGTATCTGAAAAGTTTAGTCAATGAGATTTTTGACGAGGATGTTTTTCTCCAAGCCGAAAACGGCAACATCAATTGGTTTGAAGGAAAAATCAGCCACCCCTCCTACTCTTCCGATTATTTCAACAAGCTGAAAAACATCAGAGAGCGCATTAAATCAATGATGATAACCGACAAAAGGATAAGGGGTTTTGAGCCAAAACTGCTGATCCTGACTCCTCATTGCGACCAGATGGGAGAAGTGCCGAATTTGGTCAAAGAGCTGGATCCGGAAAATGAATTGTACTGTCTTTGGACTAACGAAGGTTATGACATCGGCAATAAGATAATGACCAAAGGGCAGGGGATTATTAATCTATCCAAACATCTTAAAATTCAGCCAAAAGAGATAATGACAACCGGGAATAACTACAACGATGCAGAAATGCTTCAGGTTGGCAGGGGCGTGACGGTGCAGCCGGACAGGGTTGAGGCGGAATATTTCATAGAACACAAGCCGGAGGAACTCGGCGGTGAACTTTTGGCAGAATTTTTACTTAAATATTATAAAAAATAAAAATACACGGGTTGTACCCGTGTATTTTTCCTACTTATTAAATTAGGCCCATTTTTTTACGGACGTCAGCCATGGTTGATTGGGCGATGATTTCGGCCCTCTTTCTGCCCTGTTCCAATATCTCTTTGACGTAAACTTCTCTATTCATCAGCTCTTTCTTCTTTCTACGGAAAGGCTCCAGTTTTAAAATTAACAATTCGGCTAAGGATTTTTTGAATTCGGCATAACCTTTTTGGCTGAATTTTTTTTCTATCTGGGAGATGGATTTGTCGCTGAAGAGGGAATAAATCGCCAAAAGATTGGAGATGCCCGGTTTTTTGGCTGGGTTGTATTTGATTGACTTACCCGGGTCGGTAACAGCTGACATTATTTTTTTCTTGATTATTTCCGGTTCGTCAAACAAAAAGAGACAGGTTTCCGGCGATGACTTCGACATCTTCTTTTTGGGATTCGACAAAGCCATGATTTTGGCGCCGGTCTCCAGAGTCAGAGCTTCCGGCACTTTGAAAGCTTTGCCGTATTTTTGATTGAATTTCCGGGCAATGGTCTTGGTTAATTCCAAATGCTGAACCTGGTCTTTGCCCACCGGCACCGAATCGGTCTGATAAAGGAGGATGTCGGCTGCCTGCAGAACCGGATAATCCAAAAGGCCGGCGTTGATGTTTTGTTTGAACTGTTTTGACTTTTCCTTGTACTGGGTCATTCTTTCCAACTCGCCGATCGGCGTCAGAGTATTTAAAAGCCAGCAGAGTTCGGTGTGCTCTTTAATCTGGGATTGGATAAAGATGATGCATTTTTCCGGGTCAAGACCGGCCGCCAGAAGTTCCGTGGCTGTCTGCAGCATTTCTCCGGCGAAAGTTTTAGGATCACGAGGAATAGTTAAAGCATGCAAATCGGCGATAAAGAAAATACACTCTCCCATTTCCTGGAGTTCTTTCCACTGCTTGATTGCTCCCAAATAGTTGCCAATATGTATTTGACCGCTGGGCGCAATGCCGCTTAGTATGCGCATAATTTTAAACCTCGATAACGACTGGTAATATCATGGGACGTCTTTGTGTTTTAGTGTAAAGGAAGTCGCCGATATTGTTTCTGACATTGTCTTTGACGTAAGACCAGTTAACGGCTCCGCCGGAGCCGGCGGACCGGTTGACAACCTCAATCACCTTTTTCCTGGTGTCCTGCAGTAATTGTCTTGATTCTCTCAAATAGACGAACCCTCTTGATATTATATCAGGAGAGCCTTTGACTTTACCAGTGTTTCGGTCGATTATCGTTATAATGACGAACATGCCGTCTTTGGCCAGGGTCTGGCGGTCTCTTAAAACTATCTCTCCGACATCGCCAACGCCCAAGCCGTCAACCATAACGTAGCTTGATTCAACGGTTTTCTTTTCAACAAAGATTTTTCGGGGCGTTAAGTTGATGATTTGTCCGTTTTCAGCCACCACAATATTTCTCTCCGGTATGCCCTGGCTGAGAGCAAGCTTGGCGTGGTTAAACAGCATGGAGTATTGGCCGTGGATCGGCATAAAGAAGCGCGGCTTCATTATTCTAATCATTTCAGCCAGTTCTTCCTGCTTGCCGTGGCCGCCGGCATGAATGTCCATCATTTTGTAATGGAAAACATTGACTCTCTCCCGGTAGAGCTCGTCTTTTAAAAACTGGACAGTTCTTTCGTTGCCCGGAATAACCGAAGACGAGAAGATGACGGTGTCGTCTTTTTTCAGCCTGACAAATTTGTGTTCCCTCGTAATTATTCTCATTAAGACCGCCTGTCCTTCTCCCTGGGCTCCGGTGCAAATCAAGGTTATTTTGGAATCCGGATAGTTGTGAATCTGATTGACCTTTATCAGCGTGCCTTTTTGGGATTTAATATAGCCCAATTTTTTGCAGATTTCTACGTTGGTCCTCATGGAATAGCCGTCAACCGCCACGCGCCGGCCGTATTTTTCCGACAGAGCAATCAATTGCTGGATGCGGTTGATTAAAGAGCCGAAAGTGGCAGCGATGATGCGGCCGCGAGATTCTTTAAAAATCTCTTCCAAGTTTTCCATGATGGTTTTTTCCGAAAGCGAATGGCCCTCGTATTCAGCGTCGGTCGAATCAGACATTAAAAGCAGAATGTCTCGACGACCCATGTCTTTTAATTTTTGGAAATTAGTCGGCAAATCATAAACCGGAGTGAGATCGAATTTGAAATCGGACGTATGCACTATATTGCCGACCGGCGTTTTGATAAAAAGGCCGAGATTGTCAAAAATATTGTGATTCTGCTTAAAAAATTCAACCTGAAAAGGGCCGAGCGTGACTTTGGAGCCGTCTTTGACCTGCGTGATGTTCAATTTTGGTTGATGGGGAAACTCTTCCTGCCTTTTTAAAATAATTCCTTTAGTTAGCCCAGA
>CAYZHR010000057.1:1451-4427 GCA_964477885.1 uncultured Candidatus Saccharibacteria bacterium | reverse complement strand
AATTAAAGATTGAAGGAAGGATTGTCACTCCCATGGGTTCTTCCATCTGGCTTTTAATTAAAAACTCAACCTCAAAAGGTTTCGTGTTTAAGGAAATAGAATATCCGGGCTTTGCCTTCGTGCCCTTAATCGAAAGATAACATGGGAAGAGTAATAACTCTATTAATTTTAATTATTGCTTTGGTGGCTGGGGCATTTTTTCTGCCTAAAGACCTTGGTTCTCAAGAGGAGGTTGTTTTTAAAATTGAGAAAGGCGAAGGCTCAAAAGAGATCGCCGCAAATCTTGAAAGAGAAGGATTGATTCGGTGGGCATCTTTTTTCCGGCTTTATGTTTTAACTACCGGAGTTTCGGGCAGGCTGCAAGCCGGTACTTACCAATTTTCACCTTCAATGAGTATTTTTCAGATTGCCGGCAAGCTTGCTTCGGGCGATATCGCCACGGTGAACATCACCATTCCCGAAGGCTTCACCGCCGAGAAAATCCAAGCCAGGGTCAAAAATATGGTTGGTTTGGATATGCCTGATTTGGAAAAGCACGAAGGATATCTTTTTCCAGATACTTACAAGGTGGCTTATGGAGCTACCGGGGAAGAGATTGTTCAGATGATGCTGAATAATTTCGACAGAAAAACAGCCAGTTTGGCAATAACTCCTGATATTGTAATTATGGCTTCTTTGATTGAAAAAGAAGTCCAAACGAAAGAAGACAAAGAAATCGTCTCTGGAATTTTCTGGAAAAGACTGGAAAGTGGCATGCCTTTAGAAAGTTGCGCCACTATTGCTTACATCAAAGGAATCGACCAGTGGCGCTATTCCTATGAGGACACTCGGATTGAATCTCCTTACAATACTTATTTGAATTTAGGCTTGCCGCCAGGTCCAATCGCCAATCCCGGTCTTGATAGTATCGAAGCTGCTTTGTATTCCCAAGATAGCGATTATTGGTATTGGCTTTCAACCCCGGAAGGAGAAACCATTTTCAGTAAAACATTGGCAGAACACAATTATGCTAAATCAATCTATCTCAAGTAAAAAAATTGCCATAGTGATTGCTTTTCGGGAATTCAGGGATATTGAATACTTTATCCCCAGAAATATTTTGGCGGGAGTCGGTGCTCAAATTGTAACTTGCAGCACTCAAAAAGGAACGGCCATTGGCGCTGACGGCGGAGAGGTAGAGGTGGATCTGTTGATCTCCGAGATCAACATAGAAGATTTTGACGCGGTTGTTTTTATCGGCGGGTCGGGCATGGCAAAGAATCTGGACAGCCCTGATTTCCAGAGAATCGCCAAGGAAGCAGTTGAAAGAGGTAAGGTTTTAGGCGCCATTTGTATTGCTCCGGTTTTGTTGGCCAAAGCCGGCGTGCTATCTGGCAAGAAAGCCACGGTCTGGTCAAGCCCTTTGGACAAGTCGGCCGTTAAAATGCTTAAAGAAGGCGGGGCTACTTATGTGGCCGAAGACGTAGTGACTGACGGTAAGCTGATTACAGCCAACGGCCCCGGCGCCGCCAAGAAGTTCGGGGAGGCCTTGACAAACCTTTTGAAATAAGTAGTATAAGCATTAGTATCCGCAGACAGTGGGCGATCATAAGACCCACCGAGGAGAAAAAAGCACGGAGGACTGTCCTCCGTTACTCGGTATCTTGTCTGCGGTAGCAGGCATTTTATTTTGAATTTTGAGATATGGCTTTGACAAAAGCTCAAAAACAGAAAATAGTGGATGATTTGAAAGAGAAAGTCGATAAGCAAAAATCGATTGTTTTAGCTTCGATCGTCGGGGTGAAAGTCAAAGGCTTGACCCGTTTGAGAAAGGAAATGAAAAAACAGGATTGCGAGCTGAAGGTGGCGAAAAAAACTTTGATTTCCTTGGCGTTCAAAGAAAAGAAAATTGACATTGACACCAAAAAACTAGAAGGAGAGGTAGCCTTGTCTTTCGGCTACCGGGATGAAATTTTACCTTTTAAAATTCTGTACGATTTTTCTAAAGAAGATGAAAACTTAAAGATACTGGGAGGTTTAATTGGGCAGGAATTATTGACCCGAGAAAAAGCGATTGAATTAGCTCAGTTGTCAACCAGAGAAGAACTTTTGGCGAGACTGGTGGGAAGTATTTTTTCTCCGATTTCCGGCCTGGTCAACGTTCTTCAAGGCAACATTAAAGGTCTGATGTACGCATTAAGCGCAATTAAAAAATAAAACCATGGCAGAAAAAAAAGAACCAATTAAGGTTCCGGAAAAATTCAAAAGTCTGGTCGAAGAAATAGAGAAACTTTCAGTTTTGGACTTAGCTGAATTAGTTAAGATTTTGGAAGAGAAGTTCGGCGTTTCAGCTCAAGCTCCAGTCATGGCTGCTCCGGCTGCTCCAGCTACCGCTCCGGCAGAAGAGAAATCAGTCTTCAATATTGAGTTGAAATCGGCCGGAGACAAGAAAATTGAAGCGATTAAGATAGTCAGAGACTTGACCGGTAAGGGACTGAAAGAAGCCAAGGATTTGGTAGATGCGACCGCCGCCGCTCCTCAGATGGTCAAAGAGAACGTTAAGAAAGAAGAGGCCGAAGAAATCAAGAAAAAGTTCGAAGCGGCAGGCGCAAAAGTAGAACTAAAGTAGCGCTTCAAAACCTTCATCCTCGCGAGGATTCGGTGTTCGAAGCGGCAGGAGCCAAAGTGGAATTGAAATAACTATTCTTCTTCCAGATACTTTTCCAAAGACTCTTTTAAGGAAAGAGCTTCCTCTCGCAGGGGGCTTTTTCTTTTGGTTAGCGGCAGAACGAGGTCCTGGGCTTCCTGGAAGAGGATTTGAGCCTCCTCTTCTTTTTTCAGGATCAGCAAGTTTTCAGCCATCATCATTTTTGATTTGGCTTCTTCCAGTTTTTGCTGGTATTCTTTTAACTCTTTTTCTCTTTCACTTTGAAAAACGAGGAAGGAAAAGAATAAGATTAAAATTAAAACAGGAATTAGGATTATTTTCTTTCTGGG
>CAYZHR010000057.1:0-1351 GCA_964477885.1 uncultured Candidatus Saccharibacteria bacterium | reverse complement strand
GGCAGTTCTATTTTCGGCTTTTTCCAGAATCTGCTGAGCGGGTTCAGGAAAGCCTTTTTGAAAGAAAATTTAGGCGGTTCTTTGTGGAGGCTGATGGTCTGTCGCACTTGGGGCTTTTCGGTCACCAGCAAAAGAAAACAGATTCCCGTGACCTCCGCCAGAGTTTGTTTTTTCGTTTTGATGATTTCTTTAACTCCCTTTTCGTCTACAACTTGAGCCAACTGGGTCAAAAGTCCTTGGTCTTTATTAAAGACGGAAAATACCTCTTTCGTTAGAACGACGACCTTATCGTCGGGCAATAGCTTTCCCGAAGCAATGTTGCCAAAGACTTTTAAGGGGTAGGGTTCGACGTCTTTAAATTCTAAGTTTTGGCTGATATCTATTATTTCTCCTTGCCTGATGAGCAGAATTTTCATTTCGCCGACCTTAGTAAAGTTTAGAGAATATTCTTTCAGGCTAAGGACGGCCGAGCTTAGATTTCCCAGCCAGCTGACATCGCCTTTCCTGGTTTCGACATCCAAGAATTCATTAGCTTTTTTCAGGGCGTCTTTCAAACTGGCTTCGGGCGATTTCTTGAGCGACGCTGCGTAGTATTCTTTTTTGATGACGGAGGCGATTTGGCTGAGAAAACGGGATTTCTGGGGCATGGCTTGAGCCAGTTCCCCGACCACGTACAAACTCCCCAGTCTTTTCTCTGAGATATGTTCAGGTTCGTAAACGAAACTGTCTAAAATCAGGTCTTTTTTAGTTTTAGGATTGAAATGTAATTCAAATACCGGCATGTTTTTATTCTATTCGCCTGACGTATTCTTCGGTTTCGGTATTTATTTCGATGGTGTCGTCTTGTTCAACGAAAAGAGGAACTGGGATTTGGGCGCCGGTTTCCAGAATGGCCATTTTGGTGCCGGCCTGGGCCCTATCACCCTTGAGGCCCGGCGGGGCTTCGGTGACTCTAAGCTGTATTTTAATCGGCAGGATGACATTAATGATTTTTCCGTCAAAAACAATTGCTTCAATGATTTGGTTCGGTTTCAAGAATTTGGCCTGAGCGCCGATTTGCTTCGGACTCAAATCGAATCTCTTGCTGGGGTTTTGAATTTCAGAGAAAAAATAGCGTTCTCGATGGGAATAAAGAAATTTCGCTTTTATTTTTTCAATTTCAGTTTCTTCAAACCCTTCGCCGGGATGAAAGGTGCGGGAAAGGATGGCGCCGGTAATCAGGTTTTTTATCTTTGCCTGGACCGTTGAGCTGCCTCTTCCTTTGACCAAAAAGGAAAATTCCAGAACTTCATAAGGTTCCTTATCCAGGATGAATTCAACTCCTTTTTTTAAATCAGTGTGGGATAACATA
>CAYZHR010000056.1:0-4428 GCA_964477885.1 uncultured Candidatus Saccharibacteria bacterium | reverse complement strand
GGCTGATTGGGAAAATCTTCCTGCCTCTTTAAAATAATTCCTTTGGTTAGTCCGGAAGCAAAAAGCGGCGGGTTGCCTATTTTATTGATTATGTGTGGGATAGCGGCGATATGGTCGTAATGGCCGTGCGTGAAGACGGCTCCTGCAATATTTCTCTCTTTGCCTTTGAGATAGGCAATGTTGGGGATGATGTAGTCTATCCCGGGCATGTCTTCTTCGGGCATGCGGAAACCGACGTCAATAATTAAAATCGCCCCGCCGTATTCAAGGCACATCATATTGCGGCCGACTTCTCCCAGGCCTCCTAAAGGAATTACCCTTAGATTATTTTGTTTTTTCACCCCGTTAGAAGTCTGTTTTATACAGCATAAGGCTGATTTCAAGCAGACTTTTATTATTGTTTATGCCCCGTCATTGCAGAACAGAAAAAATTATCTAATTTTTTCTGCCCAAGACTTCTAACGGGGTTCATGGTGCGGACGGAGAGATTTGAACTCTCACGGGCTTGCGCCCATAGCGCCCTGAACGCTACGTGTCTGCCATTCCACCACGTCCGCCTCAGCCTTTAAGGAAACTTAAGTCTTCGGGCACTGTTTTTAACGGTTTTTTAAATCTAAGTTTGGGAACTTTTTGGTAGTTCTTGTTTTTGAGCCAGCCATTCTTGGTGTAGTAGTAACACATACCTTTCATTTTTTCAATGAAACCGTAAACATTTTTACAATCTTCAACCGCCCAGTCGGCTTCTTTCAATTCTTGTTTGGCTGGATTTATCGTAATGTGGCCGTAGCGGGCAGGAACCAAAGCAGATTCGCCTTTTTTGGCCTTTATCGCATAAACGTCCAAAACTTTATCTTTTTTGCATTTTTGAAAAAGATAAATTGCCTCGCCCCTGAGTACCGTATAAAGCTCTTTGAATTTTCCAAGATGGTCGTGTCCTTTGGTTTTGACGAATTCATTTCCTAACATCCGGGGCGGAATCACGGTGATATTATACCTTAAACCACTCTTTTTTTTAACCGCCCGATACATATAGTACAAGGCAAAATTGGGAGCGTTTTTGGCCCACTTTTGGTCATAAAGCACTTCTTTCATCTCGTTTAAATGTCTTATTTCCATGACCGGTGAGTTTTGATATACCAATTTTCAATATTGGCGAATCTTTTTGAAGGGTCAACAATTATCTCGGCATTCATTCCTTTTATTTCTTTGCCAATCCAATAAAGATAATCGGGGCTGTATAAGAATACGGCTGGAGATTCTTTTATCAAAATATCCTGGAAAGCTTCGTATTTTTCGGTTCGGGTTTCTTCATCCAAAGTGGTACGGGCCGCTTCCAATAACTTATCTGCTTTAGTATTTTCATATTTGGCCAGGTTAAGGCCGGGGTCTTTTATCTGGGAAGAATGCCAGAAAGGATAAGGGTCGGGAATGGCTTCCAGTATTTCGCCAAAAAGAAGTATTTCGTAGTTGCGTGGCTTGATGAAGTCTTTTTCCAATTGGGAAGCCGGATAAGCGTGGATTTCAACCGCTATCCCCAAGTTTTCCCACTGATTTTTTATTGCTAGATCTACTTTCTCCAAAATAGGATCTGCCACGGTGATTAAGGAAAATTTCAACGGATTGTCTTTTTGCGGCTGAGAACACAATTCGTTGAGTTTTGCTCTGGTGGTTTTGCTGACTAGCCCCGTTCCTTCAATGAACCCCCAAGGTTGGAGAATGTCTTGGGCATATTTTTCCTGGAATTTGATGACCGCCGCCTTGGTTTGAGAGCCGAAGTAGCCGGTGATTTTACCTTCCGGATAAACTTCCGGGTCTCTCGCCAAACAAGTTTGGAGCGCGGTAACTTCTTTGCCCTTACTGCCTTCCTTGAGCTCGCTTTTGAATTCTGTCAATTCTTCTTGGGAAGGTTTGACCCATTGGTTATCTTTTTTCTCAAGGCCGGCTTCAGCTAGAAGTTCTTCTGCTTTGGCTTGATCAAATTCGTAAACTTTGGCGGGAGTCTCGAACCCGTAGATTTTTGGTAGAATTGGAGAATCGACGATTTGAGCTTGACCTAGAAGAACGCTTTCGACAATTTCAGTTTTGTCCGTACCGTAATTGAGAGCTTGGCGGATGTTTTCATCAGTCAAAAACCGGGATTTGTCCGGATTCAAAAAAAGAGCGAAATATCTGGGCAGAGAGAGAGAAATTTTTTGCCATTTGTCCTTTTTAAAGAGTTCAAAGTATTCCGGCGAACTTATCGAAAAACCGTCGACTTCTCCTTTTTTGGCAGCTTCCGAGAGAGCTTCTTCTGATTCAAAAAATCGGAAGTTTATTTCAGAAAGGTAAGGTTTTTGAGAGTCGAAATAGTCTTTAAATCTTACCAGATCCAGGGAAATTATCAAGCCCGAACTGTCTTGCCCTATCTTTTTTATCCGGTAAGGACCCGAACCGACGGCCTTTAAGTTGTAATTCGTCAAAAGGAAGTTTTGCGGCGAAATGCTCTGCCAGATGTGTTCTGGCAATATTTTAAATGTCAGTCTTTCCAGAAAGCCGCTGTAAGAACTCTTCAGTTTGAAACGGAGAACTCGCTCGTTGATTTTTTCCACCTCTATCCCCAAGTAGTTCGCCCTTAGAGGACTTTTATAATCCGGGTTTTGGATGGTCTTGACGGTAAAAATGACGTCGTCTGCGGTAAGATATTCGCCGTCGTGCCAAAAGACGTTGTCTTTCAGATAGACTTCGTAAGTTAAGCCATCGTCGACAATTTTTACTTCTTTAGCTGCGTCGGGAATTATTTCTCCCGTTGGCCCGTACTGCATAAGGCCAGAGAAAATAATTTCGACCAAGTCGCGGTCAACATCAGAACCTTGGGCGTAGATAGGATTAATGAATCGGGGAGCGCCCACCACTCCTTCAGAATATTTGCCGCCGATCGCTGGCTGTACTTCGGTATTCTTGCAGTAGAGGATGACGATCAAAGAAAGAGAAGAGCCTAAAAACAAAGCCAAAAAAATCAAAAAGGCTGTTCTTTCTTTTTTGTTCAGGACTTTAAAAATTTGAACCCACTGTTTTTTTGAGGGCCACTTGATTTTTATTTTCATTTTAGAGGATAAGATTGGCCAAAGCCAAAGCGACGAACAGAACGCCCATAACAACCGTTGCCCAAAAGATTTTTTTCTGCAAGCCGCGTCTGGTGGCGTAAAAACCGCCCTCTTGGCCGCCGAAAGCCGAACCCAAAGCCGTTCCTCTTTGTTGCAAGAGGATTAAAATAATGAGGATGACGGAAACTAAAATTTGAGCGATAGCTAAAAAGTCAGTCATGTTTTCTTTTTGGGAAGAAGAACAGCCCCAGCCCCCAGATAATCAAAGTGGTCCAAAGGAGCGGGAAAAAGCCTTTGATGATTAATTCAGTGAAAAAAATATCGACCGCCCAGACAATTATCAGATTAACGATTAAGCCGAAAAGTCCGAGGGTAATTATTTTAAGCGGGAGAGTAATCAGGTTTAAGAGGGGTTTGACGAAAGCGTTAATCAACCCCAAAATAAATCCAGCCAATAATAAACTTTTCCAAGTTCCGGCAAAGGCGACTCCCGGCACAAACTGCACAGCCAGCCAAAGCCCCAAAACGCCGGCAATAGTTTTAAACAGAAGTCTTTCCATACATTTATATATGCTACCAGATAATTTTTATTTCGGCAACAGGGCTTCTTTTCTTAATTTTAAATGATAAGCTCTGGCGAAGCGATGAGCTTCGTCTCTCAGCTGCAAGATTAAATTAAAAATCTCTCGGGGCAGTTTTTTCAGCAAGACCGGTTTTTTCTTACCCTTGATGTACAATTCATTTTTCTTTTTAGCTAAAGCCATGGCTGGAATCTTAGTTAAGGAGACAGCCGCATTAAGCTGAGCTTTGCCGCCGTCAATCAGGATTAAGTCGGGATAAGGCCATTCTTTATGTTTTAGTCTCCTTTTTAAGATTTCCTTGAGCATGGCTATATCGTTGGGTTTGTTTTGAGTTTTAATTTTGAAACGACGATAGGAGTTCTTGTCGGGTCGGCCGTCGTAGAAGCTAACCATCGCTCCCGTAGCCATTTTACCCTGTGTATTGGAAACGTCGTACGCTTCAATTCTTCGATAATTCCATCCCTTGATTGGCGGAGATTGGAGTTCCGGGTTGAAAATCATGGCATGGGAGAGGACTTTTTCCAAGGCTCGGATTTGATTTTTGATTTTGCCTGCTTCTTCAAATTTTTCTTGGGTTGAAAGGGTTTTCATTTCTTTCTTTAAGTTATTGAGAACTTGTTTTTTCTTGCCCTGAAGAATTTTAATCAGATTTTTAATATTTTTCTGACAGTTACTTTCGAATTTCGTGCTTCGAATTTCGGATTTTAATAAGCAGGGAGCCGGGCAGCGGTTCAGTTGATACCAGAGGCAGGGTTTTTTAGGCA
>CAYZHR010000055.1:0-4600 GCA_964477885.1 uncultured Candidatus Saccharibacteria bacterium | reverse complement strand
CGGTCCGCCGATTTTGAAAGTAGTATGATTTTTTAACAAAACGTTTCTCTGGAATCTCATTAAGGCAAGGGGCGGGAAAAAACCCCGATTCATAGAATTTAGTGAGTATCCCCGCCCAACTTTATATTATCAAAACTTTAAAATAAAACAACAGGCTTCGCTCGAGGGAAGCCCGCTGTCGAATTGGAGTTGTACCTCACTAATTCTGATTACATCTTAGCAAATTACTTTTATTCTGTCAAGAGCTGGTTGATCTTGGCGCGGGTGGAAGCGCCGACGTAACCGGTCCCTTTCTGCAAACCCAAGGGAACTAGAACGTCTTGGGCGTATTTTTCCTGAAAGCGGATGACGGCTGTTTGGGTCAGAGTGTAAAAATTACCGTTCACTATGCTTTCGGGGTAAATAGTCGGACCTTGAGATTTTAAAAACTCCTGCAGACATCTGACTTGCTCATTGTCGCTCAGGCCGAAATAGAGGTCTTGGGTGATGCTGCTGCAGGAAGCAGTGGTGCCGGAAATCTCCTGAAGCATGACTTGCAGTTGCCTGACCAAAGATTGAATTTCAGCTATGCGGGCCAAAAGTTCGACCCGGCTCATCTGGAAAAGCGGCTTTGTCAGGGGCGGCAAAGAAGGGATATTGATTTTTTCCTCTTCTTCGGTCGAAACCAGCCAGAAAAAAGTCCGGTCTGGCTCGCTGCTGGAAAAACCGGCAGTTTTCCTTTGAGCAATGGGCAGAATGGTTAAAGAGATGTTTTCTGCGCCAAAATTCTCGATCAATATCTTTCCTTCGCCTTTCTCGTCAAGCGTTAAATAGCCGGGACTTAAATTGCCATCAACATCTTGAATGACATACGGCACCTGGAAATTGGCCTGATCGTTCCCTCTGAATTGGACGGTCAACGTCCCCTGTCCGCCGACAAACTTATGCCAATTGCCGGCCCAATCTTTGGTCGCGTTGGTCACCGAAAGAGTGCTCACCCCCACCAAAGGAAGATAATTCATTAGGGGGGTGATGCGGAGTTTTTTCAAATTTTGGTTGTAATAGCAGTGTTTCTCGGAAATAGAGCAATCGTTAACCAAAGCAGCCATTGTCCAATTGGTAAAAATCTGGGAAAAATCTTCCTTAAAACCCAGTTGGGATAAAACGGTATTCAAGCTTTGAATGCCGGTCTGACGCAACTTCAGAGAATCAGCCAAAATTCTAACGCCATAATGGTCAACCAAATATTGAATGAATAAATTGGCGACACCGTAGTCGGCCGGTGCCTCCCGCCATTCAGTCAAAGAGTCAGAGGGCTTATTTAAAAAGTCTTTAACTCTCCTTTCCATATTACTGCCTTCATAGTTTCCGTCGTATCCCAACAGGGTCGGAGCGTACTCGGCCCGAGCTTCGTTCAGCCAAATATCTTCAGAAATGTTGTATGATTTGTTCTTTTGGTTAAAAGTAATCAGATGAACAAATTCGTGGGCTAAAAAACTTTTAATATAATCAGTATTAATGTATTGGCTATTTAAATAAATCATTTCTCTTTCGTTAGACTCGGGGATTTGGACCTTGAGGTACTCATCCGAGGTATCGGTATAACCACCAGTTACTTTTTTCATCGGATGGACTAAAATTGTTATCCTGGTGTCTTTATCGATGCCGGGAGTCCACTCCGAACCAAAAGTCCTCGTTAAAACCGGGTAAATGTTTTCTTCAAACTCCGTCGCCAAAGAAGTCAAAGACTGACTCACCTCTTCCTGCTCCTGGGCAGTGAAACCGTTCCACCAGGCGCTGTCCGCATACCAGTAGGCCGTGGGAGAGAGTTTTATCAGGGTGGCCGCAAGTTCGGTTCTCTGAGTGAGGTCGTAAGATGATTCAATGTTGAAAATCAGTTCTCCGCCCAAAATGTCCTGGGCTTGACTAAAAAGAGGTAACGAGAGAAAAATCGAAATTGTTATCAGAAATAAATATCGTTTCATAATTTAGGGTAAGTTCCTCAAAAATTCTTCAATTTGAGGAGTCAAATCTGGATTAATTTCAGCTACTTTCTCGGCCGCCTCCCTGGCTTCTGCAAACTGACCCAAGTTGGCGTAGCTGGCAGCTAAAGAAGCCCAAAGCTGGGTATCGGTCGGGTCCAATGTTGTCGCTTTTTGAAAAAGAGGAATCAATCCGGCGTCATCTCCCAAGGCAAGATAAATTTCAATTACCTTTTTAAGTTCGGTCAAATTTCCCTGCCAATTATAGTCCGGCCCTTCAGCTTTAATTATCTCTTCTTTGGCGAGCCCGTATTGGCCGGTGGCTTTATAAGTCATGGCCAAGTACCAATGGGCAATGCCAAGTCTGGGTTCCAGGTCCACGGCTTGCCGCAAAAGCGAAATTGCTTCTTCCGTTCTTCCCTGTATCAATCGGGTATCAGCTAAATACCAGTAACCCTGTTGATTGGTGGGACTCAACTGGATGGCTTTTTGCAAAACCTCTTCGGCCTTCTCAAGTTTTTCCGTATTGCCGCTAAGGCGATAAGAACTGTTATAAAGTTCTCCTAAAAAGAGATGGGGGCGAAAATCTAAATAATTCTGTTTGATGCTTTTCTCCATTTCGGTTTCGGCCAATTCAAAGGCTTCTTGGAGTGATTCTTTTATTTCTTCCGGCACTCCTTGGTTAACTGATTTTATGATTTTTTGGATGAATTGCTCTCTTGGCTCGTATTTATCCATCGCTGAGCGCAAAGATTTCTGGAAATAGTCGGTGGATTGTTCGACATATTGAGATTGAAGACTTTTAATCAGGTAACGATTGGCCAGGGCCGGCTGAATATTGCCAACCCAAAGAATTATTACGCTAACAACAATAATAATTAAAGCTAAAACGGGATTTACCCTGTTAAATTGTTTCGCACCGACATCGTCTGATTTAACGGGGTGAATCAAAAAACTAATGAAGGCCAAACTCAAAAAGAACACCAAATACGTATTTATCATATCAAAAACCAGCAAGTTCTGAAAGAAATAAACCGTTAAAAGAACGGCCATTGCCAAAGGCAAGAAAATGTTTTTTCTTTCAGCCACTTTTGGTAAAGTTTTTAAAAGTCCGAAGATAGCAACTCCAAAAACAGCTAAATAACTCAGGAAGCCGACCAAGCCGGTAGTCACTAAGGTGTCAAAAACAATGTTGTGGGTTCGGTCAAACCAAATCTCACTGCCGCACTCCGGCAGAAACATGCAGGAATTAAAATATTTAAGGAAAACGTTGTTGAAGTTTTCCGGCCCCCAGCCTAAGATTGGCCGTTCTAAAAAACCTTGCCAGCCCTTCTCCCAAACCACCAATCTTGATTTCATATCAACTAAAGTGTTGGCTACGTTGTTTTTGACGAAAGCTGGTTGGAAAACAGCTGAAAATATGCCAAAAACCATCAGCACCAAAACAATTCCCCAGGCCAATCTTTTGAGCGTCTTTCTTTGAGAGAATATTAAGTACCCCAGCAACAACAGACCCAAACCCAAGAAAAAAGAAACAATCGCGCCTCTGCCGGTCGAAGTCAGCAAAACCGGCAGCATAACCAACAAACTTACGCCGGAGAAAATTTGCCAGCCGCCCCTCTTGGACAAAAACAGACCAAGGGCAAAAAATATGTCAAACAGCAGATAAGCGGCCATAAAAGAGGTGTTGCCGATGGTTCCCCCGCCGCGGGAAGAAAGATTGTCGCCACTCAATAGAATATACAAGCTGAGCAAAACGCCGACTATGATGGAAACTCCCAAAATCTTCTCCCAGTCCTCTCTACGCTTGAAAGTACTGCCGAGAACTATGAAAAAAGCGAAAAGGTGCAGCATGGTCCAAATGCCGGTCATCCTTTCGTTGGTTGACCAAAAAGACCGCTCCAGATTAACGCCGGCAAAGGAAGCCAAAATAAATACGACTAAAAACAGAGTGAGGGCAATTGTCAAAGAATTAATTCTTGGCCGATAGCGATTGTTGGCAATAACTAAAAACAAATAGGCAGCTAGAATAATTTCTACCAAAATCCTGAAAAAAATGGTTTTGGGAACGACAAAAGGAAAAAAGAAGGCCTTGTGGACGATTAAGGGAGTAAATAAAGCCAAGTATGTCCCCCAGGTTATAACAAAAAGGCAGGCCTTCTCATAACTGGACCGTACCTCAAATTTTCTTTCCTCCTTTGTCTGGTCTTCCGCCCTTCTTTCCCTTTTTTCCCTCGACTGTTTGCCCATTTTTTTATTTTACCCGATTTGTAAAATACTGTAAATGGTGTAAAATAATCATATGCCGAACAACCTAAACTTAAGGCAATTCCTTCTCTTTTGGGGAGACGTTACCTGCCTTTATCTTTCCCTTCTGGGAACGATATTTTTTGGTTTTTGGGGAAAATTCAGCTGGATATGGGTTTCTCTCCATTTTTACCCGTTTTCAATCATGTATTTTTTTTGGCTGGTGATTTTCTACATCTTCGGCCTTTACGACCTTAAAATAATCAAGTTTGGACCTTTTTTCTACACTAAAATCCTAGGAGCTATTCTCACCTGCCTGGCACTGGGGATGATTTTCTTCTATCTGACTCCTTTTTTCGGCATCACCCCTAAGACCAATCTGGTCTTAAACA
>CAYZHR010000054.1:0-4634 GCA_964477885.1 uncultured Candidatus Saccharibacteria bacterium | reverse complement strand
GGTATTAACTATAAAACACCTCTGCAATGCGTCCAAGCTATTGGTTAGAATTCGGGACTTGACAAGGCCGCTGGAAATGCTATGATTCCTTTTAGTACTTAGATGAAACAAGCCTCAATAATTGGGCTTCAGGAAGACAACGAACCTCCAGATAGTTCGGGCTCTGAGAGCCCGCTAGTGCCGATCCTAAAATTAGAGCCTCTCAAAGGATTAGGTTCTTTTTTTGTTGAAAAAGAAGTCGTAAGAGACGTACAAAAATGCTACCGCCTCTGGCAGGAGCTCTCTCCTCAAAAAACGCTTTTTGACACCTGGGAATTCCGCTACGCTTTTTATCTCGGCTACAAATACCAACCCTATTTCCTCTTGCTTAAATCCCCCACTGAAAACCTGGCCCTGCTGCCTTTATGGTTTGACGAAGAAGAAAAGAGGTACGTCTGGTTCGGCAGCGACTGGCAGGAAGAAGTAAGACTGTTTAGTAAAGACCTAAAATACATCCCTCCTCTGTTTTCTTTAGCTCCCTCCCCTCTTTATCTTAACGCCATTTCGCCCGAAACCATTGACTCTTTAAAGGGTCTGGTTAAATTCGAACCGGACGAAGCTAAATATATTTTAAATTTAAAAGATTTCAAAAACCACGAAGACTATTTGATGACTTTAAAGAAAAACGCCAGGCACAGCTTGAGAAAAGACCGAAGAAGGATTGAAAAGCAAAACCCGCAAATCATCATCAATAACTTCTCCGATATTGAAAATTTGATAGAGCTCGCCAAAAACAGGTTCAGCCAAAAAGGCGAAGAGGCCGACTGGGAAGACCCTCGGAGAATCGAAACTTTCCGCCAAGTGATAAAACTGGCCGGCAAATCCTACCAGGTCAGGATGATGACGGTGAAAATCGGCGAAAAAATAGCCGGGGTTGATTTGATCTGTCTTTTCAATAACATTTATTTTACCGTCAAATGCGGATACAACGTGGCTGAATTCTCCGGCATCGGCAACTTCATCAACCTTCTCGAGATTGACGACGCCATCAAATTGGGCATGCAGAAAATCGACTTCCTCCAGAACAACTACCAGTGGAAAAGCCGCTGGTTCGAATCTCAGCCTCTTTTCAAGTTCCAAAAATAAGTTCCCTTATGCCGATTAAAATAAGAAAATTTCGGTCATGCGACATTGACCGGATAACGGAAATAGAAAAAGATTCCTTTCCAGCCGGCGCTTACACCAAAAGAAGACTAACTAATCTTGCCAGAAACCATCCCAACGATTTTCTGTTGGCCGAGGTAGCCGGCAAAATCGCGGCCTACCTAATCGTTTGCCAAAGAAGCAAGGTGGCTGATCTTGCCTCTTTAGCCGTTGACAAACCTTATCGCGACTCGGGCATCGGCAAAAGCTTGGTTAATTTTGTTTTAAACAAATCTAAGAAGAAAGGACTAAAAAAGGCCTCTCTCGAGGTCAGGACAGATAATCAAAAAGCCATTTCCTTTTTTGAAGACCTGGACTTCAAGATTGTCAAAGTTCTCAAAAAATACCACCGCGACGGGACTGACGCCTATCGCATGGAAAAAGCGTTGAATCAATCATTTTCTATCTCAGCCGCAAAATAAATATCCCTTTGGCATTCCATATCAAGGCTGGAAAAGTTCTTCCGGCAGGAAACGAACCTGTTTGACTTCGGAAAACTGTTTGGCGGTAACCTCAATCTGAAACCACAGTATCCCCACTCGGCAGGAACCCCCGCCGGTTCTGTTTTGGGGGTCGTCAAACTCCAAGGTCAGAACGCCATCATTCAAAGAAGCTCCTATCAGAGACAATCCGGCCAAGGGATATTCGGTGTCGACGCCTTGGTCTCTTTCTTCTGCGGTGAGTTCGCCCCGCAATAAGAGCTTAATAGTGTCTTGAATTGGCGTTCGGGTTATTGGAATTTCTCTTTGAATGGGCACCAAACCATTTCTGCTGCAAGCAATATTGCCTGATTCGTCCTTGTCCAGTTCGTAGTTGTAATAATAAAGAGTGACTGTTTTCTCCAACTCGTTGCCAATATCTTCAACAAAGGTCTGTCCCTCAGGCGTTTTACACTGCCGGGGATAAGATTCTAAAACCGGGTAACCTTGGGCAATACACTCATCAAAATTACTGACGATAATTGGTTCTTCGCCACTTTGATAATTCCAAATCAGTGCAATAACCCCCACTAATGCAACTAATCCTAAAATAATAAACTTTTTCATATACTTTATTATTATAACTTAGAAACTAAGTTCCTAAATCCCCTCATTAATGGATATCCGATTTCCATTATTTTTCATAAGGAGTGACGACGAGCATTAATCTTAAAATTAAATCTTTTGGGTTCTTGATAAATTTGCCGGGAAAATCAAACCACACACGCAAAAACTTTTCCCGAGACATTTTCCTTTTACCCGGCAACTCTGGATCCATCAGCCAGATATTCTTTTTATCAAGACCTACCACGATGGAATAATGACCTTCGTCCTCTGAGAACCAGTCAACGATGACCGGAATTTTTCTTTTGATAAAATATTTTAAATCGGCAAGAGAACTTTTCTCTTTTGAAGAAACCCGAAAACCAAAATGTTTGGCTGCTTTAAGCAAACCTTCTTTGGTCGTCCCCTTTTCTTTTGAGGCGCCGGCCTTCCTGACAGTCTCAGCTTCCGAAACCCTAACTCCCCAGTAGTCCAATACCATCTTTAACGAAGCTGAACCGCAAAGACCGGGAGTTTCGCGAAAAGGCTTCATTTTGAGCATTATTTATTTTACCCTTCTTTGCCTTCCAAGACAATCATGGCGTGGAAGTCCTGATAGAGCTTAACATTTTTGGGTAAATTCTGCTGGAATAACTGCTGCAAATAATCATAAGAGAACTTAGGAGCCAAGCGATGTTTTTTCACCAAACGGCGGGTGTATTCGTCAATCACAAAAATCGGTTTGCCGGCGGCATAAAGCAAAATAGAATCGGCTGTTTCAGGGCCGATACCATAAATCTCTAAAAGTTGCTCGCGGCAGGTGGTTAAATCCTGGCTGAAAAATCTCGCTAAACTGCCGTGGGTTTTAACCATAAATTGACAAAGTTGAAAAAGCCGCTGGGCTTTTTGGCGGTAAAAACCAGATGGTCGAACTAATCTTTCCAGTAAATCCATTCTCTTTTTGCCTAATTGATAAATCTTTTCAATCGATAAAGATTTGGCTTCCTTAAGATTTTTAAAAACCATTTCCACGTTCCGCCAATTCGTCCTTTGAGTCAAAATTGCTCCCAAAACAATCTCTTCCTTATCTTTTTTGGTTTTCTGCTTCTTACACCACTTTCTCCAAAACTCCTGGGGTTCTTGATGTTTTTTCCGCAGCTGAAGATAAAGACGGTAAATTTTCTTCATTAAGCGAGATTTTAATTTATTAAAATCGAAGCTGGAGATGAATCTTTAGATTCAAAGTTGAATAAACAAAAATCATCCTATTTTATTAATAAAATCTCCAACAAAACTATTACACTACTAAAGAAAAGAAAAATCAGAAACACCAGCCACCACTTCATTTTTACTTTTAGCACGTCCTCTATTTTCATTTTTGAGCTAAATTCTCGCCCCGAGCCACGTCGAGGGGTTGGTTATTTACCTTTTTTTCTCCTTTTTTTTGACCTCCTATCAAGCCGTTTTTGGGTTTGCCATCCTCTACTCATTTTTTTCTATTTTTTAATTAAAGTCGCGACCTTTTGTCTTATTGTTATAAATTATTTACTTCTCTAATCCATTGGCCGAATTTGCAGTCGGGGCTGTGGCTGGCAGGCGGGTCTCGTCTCAAAAAATTGACGGCTTCGGCAAATAATTTCTGAACGTAATCGGGATTGGCGTCAACCATAATGATTTCCTTCTTGAAAGGCAGACGGTCCTGGAATCCGTTGCCTTTATCAACGACGTAAAAAGCCAAGCAGCCCTTGCGGTTTGCGGTATATCCCTGTTTTTCCAAAAGAAAAGTATAAACATCCATCTGGAGCTGGAAACGGTCATAAACCCTGGGAACGGTGGAGCCGGTTGATTTGTAGTCCAAAGGAGCCAGCGAACCGTCCTGGAACTGCAAAACATCATCTACTGCCCCGAACAGAGTGGCATCCAAAGACCGGTCGTAATATCTCAACCCCCTGAAATTGTTCCGCCACTCGTTGAGCTTCTCTTGGTCGGGAAAAAGTTTGGCTGGAATATTATGAGCCACCATTAAAGGATGGGGTTCGTCTTTGGCTCGGTATTTATCAAACTCCTCTTTCAAAAGAATGTCCACCGCCGCATTCAAAGCGTAAGGATAAGGCGGGGGCCGTTTAATCCCCCGGGCTTTGTCCAGCCAAAAACAAAGCGGACACTCCAGATACAAATCCAGGGAACTCGGTGAAAGTTTTATTGGTCTTTGGTCCATTAGTTTATTCTACCCCCTCGACAAGCTCGGGGCAAGCAAAAAACCGCCTGTTCGGCGAGATGATATTTGATCTTTGGGCTAAATTTTGGTTATAGATTTTTTAATCTTTTCCGTCGGTAAAGATTACCGTGCGCGTCTATGTCAATAAAAACAACCGTATCTTCACCTTTGAATATATAAATTGCGCGCCAATCGCCGGTAATGTTAATACT
>CAYZHR010000053.1:0-4675 GCA_964477885.1 uncultured Candidatus Saccharibacteria bacterium | reverse complement strand
AATATTACGATAATTTTCGGGAGATCGGATCTCCTTAAATCGAGTTATGAAAAAACGAACGAGAACAGTTTTATTTATCATCTGCGTTTTTTTCTTCCTTTTAGCCGCGCCGACCGTTGTTTTGTATTCCCAGGGCTATCGGTTTGACTTTGAAAAAAGAAAAATCACTCAGACCGGCGCTTTTTATTTTAAGGCTTCTCCAAAAAGCGTCGAGGTGTATTTCGACAGCGAACATAAAAAAACTTCGACCATCACCGGTTCTCTACTAATTGAAAACCTGCTGCCAAAGACTTATATAATAGAAATAAAGAAAGAAGGCTATTATTCTTGGCAGAAAAATTTGCCGGTGGCGGAGAAGCAGGTAACCGAAATTAAAAACATTGTTCTGGTTCCCGAAAACCCGACTTTCACTATCGTCAGCCAGAAACCGGAGATAATGTCCAGCGCTACTTCCTCCGACAAAAGCAAATTGGTTGAATCCAACGAACACGAAATTTGGATTCTTTTTTTAAAAGAGCAAACGGAACAACCGCCAAGAAAGGCGGGCGACAAAATCTTCCTGACCCGCTTTTCGGAAAAAATCGGCGATGTTTTTTGGCTGACCGACTATTATTTGATATTCAGCGTCGGCGACAAAATCAAGGTTGCCGAGATTGACAACCGAGACAGAATCAACATCGTCGATTTGGCTGAATTTAAAAGTCCCAAGCTGTCTTGGGACCAAAATAACAAACGACTCTATATTCAAAGTGAAGGCAAAATATACGTTGCCGCGGACTTACTTTTTTAACTTCTTCATTTTTTTCTTAAATTCTCCCCACTTCACGTCTCCCCCGTTGGCCATCGAACATATCTCTTTGAACTGGCAATATCGGCACTGCCAGTTTTCGGGATAATCGGGGATTCTCGCCGGTATAACTTCTGAATCAATTTTTTTCTTGATTTCGGTTAAGCTTTCAATCAACCCGAGAGCGCGTTTTCTGTTATAGCCTACAACGAAATCTTTCAGTTCTAGCCTGTCTTTGTCAACGTAGAGAAGTATCCCTTTGGGAACCTTAAAATAGTGCAAATAAAGCTGCAGCTGGTCGATATTCTCTTCTTTAGGCTGGGTCAAGTTCCTGAAAATCATGCTGTTCATGCTTTTAATATCAAGAACAAACATCTCTTTGCCGGTGCTTAAAATTGCGTCGGCTCGGCCGGAAATCAATTCTTGAGGAGGGATATTAATCTCCGAAGCGACTACGTGAATGTCCCTGATGCTGAGGAGCGGCTTCATGATGAGCTGATGGATGTGATCGCCATGGTCAAACAACCTTAAAATGTTCGCTTCTATATCGCGACGGGGCGCATTTTTGAATTTAAAGAACACTGCTCGGCCACATTTACCAGCGTCGGTAATGTAAAAATGATGCTGCTCTTTGTCTTTCTGCCTGTCCAGATAAAATTTATCAATAAGTTCTTTTAGCATCGAGGTAAATCGAAGATTTACTGAAGATAAAGATGAATCGAAGATTCATCGAGTATTTTTATCGTTTCTGCCATTGGGGGGCTCTTCGGGCACGCTTGAGGCCGAATTTCTTTCTCTCTCTCATTCTGGGGTCGCGGGTCAAAAAGCCGGCCCTTTTCAATTTCTTTCTAAGCTTGGAGTCAAAAAGGACCAGGGTTCGAGCTGTCCCGTGCCTGACCGCTTCGGCTTGAGAATGCAGACCTCCGCCTTTGGCTAAAACCTGCATGCTCATTTTATCGAGACAATCGGCTGCCTGCAAAGAAGCGGTGGCTGTTTGCTGTAATTCCAAAGTCGGGAAATAATTTTCCAAAGGCTTGCTGTTAACCAAGAATTTTCTCTTGCTTGAAATCCAAAGACGTACTCGAGCAATGGAAGTTTTCCTTCGCCCGATCGCCTCAAAATAACGTTCCAGTTTTTTTGGCTTCTCTTCCGACTCAGTTTTCTTCTTGGCTCTCATTAACTTTTTTTTCTTTGGCATAGCTTATTTCTCGAATTTAAGCCGTTTAATTTGCTCGGCTCTCAATTTATTGGTGGGCAACATGCCCCAAACCGCTCTCTTAAAAACTTCTTCCGGGGTCTGGCTGAAAAGTTTCTTCATAGGAGTCTCTTTCAATCCGCCAAGATACCCGGAATGACTGAAATATTTCTTTTTTTCCAATTTCTTGCCGGTAAACTTCATTTTATCGGCATTTTTGATAACCACAAAGTCTCCTCCGTCCCGGTTAGGCTGGAAGTCGGGCTTGTGCTTGCCCCTCAAAAAGACTGCCACTTCAGTAGCCACTCTGCCCAATACTTTATCCGCTACATTGATTGTATGTGTTTCTCTTTTCATTTAACGAATTCTATTATGGCCATTCTGGCTCCGTCGGTCTGGCGCGGACCAAGTTTTATAATCCTGGTGTAACCGCCTTTCCTTTCTCGGTACCTCGGAGCGATTTCCTCAATCAGCTTCTTGACGAGTTTAAGAGAAAGAAATTTTAACAGCAGTCGTCGGCTGGCCAAATCTCCCTTTTTGGCTCGGCTGATGAGCCTCTCCATGATTGGGGCAGTTTCCTTGGCTTTGGTCTCGGTAGTTTTAATCCGCTCAACTGAAACAAGAGCGCTGACCAACGCTTTCATTAAAGCTCGCCTCTGACCGCTCTGCCTACTTAGTTTTCTTCCTTTTTTTCGCTTGCGCATGTTTTTTAGGTTTCTTGGCGGAAACTTTTTTAACCTTCTTCTGCGGTTTCTTCTTTTCTTTGGCCGCTGGGACCTCACTAACCGGAAGCTTCTTGAAAGTTTCTTCAAACAGAGCAAAATGCTTAATTAAGGTCTCCGAAGCTTGGCTGAAAGCTTCTTCGGGAGTGAGGGTGCCGTCAGTCTCCAATTCCAGAATCAGCCGGTCAAAATCGGTCCTTTCCCCCACTCTCATATTCTCAACCCGGTAGCTTACCTTCCTGACCGGAGTGAAAATGGCGTCAAGCGCAATGGTGCCGGTTTCCAGTTTTCCTTTCTTTCTCAACTCAACCGGCTCGTAACCCATGCCTTTTTCAATTAAAATAATAATATCGAGTTCCGCCTTTTTGTCGGTCAAAGTGGCGACGTGGGCGTCTTGGTTCATTAGCTCTACCTGGGAAGGCAGAGTGAAATTGGCGCCTTTGACGGTCTTCGTACCCTTGATTTGGAGCTTAGCCTCCTGAGGTTCCTCAGCGTACAATTTAAACCGCAACTGCTTCAGATTCAATAAAATGGTAATGGTGTCTTCCATAACTCCGGGAATGGTCGAAAATTCATGGGGCACTCCTTTGATTTTGACCTGGGTGACAGCTGCTCCCGGCAAAGAAGAAAGTAGGACTCGCCGAAGCGAATTGCCGATAGTCACTCCGTAGCCCGGCGAAAGGCCTTCTATCTCAAAAACGGCTAAATTATCTTTTTTGTCGATGATTTTGGGCGGTGACGGTAAAGAAATCATACGATTAAAATATTATTGTTTAATTATTATTTATCTTGAGTAAAATTCGAAGATGGTCGATATTTCGGCCGGCGGACTGGCTTCTTCAATCGTCGGTGTGCCAACCACCTCTCCCTCAAGGCTTTGGGCGTTTAATTTGAGCCACGCCGGCGGTTGGTGTTTTTTCAAGATAGGTATCAGATTTTCAAAAACTTTCTTTTTTTTGGAAGTCGGATTCACGCTTATTTTTTCCCCTTTCTTTAATTGATAAGAAGGAATCGAGACGCGGCGGCCGTTAACCATAAAATGACCGTGAGAAACAAACTGCCGGGCTTGGGAGCGTGAATTGGTGAAACCTAAACGGTAGATGGCATTGTCGAAACGCTTCTCCAGCTTCTCAACTAAAAGGGCAGCAGCATCTTCAACCTTGCCTCTCCTTTTTAAAATTTCTTTAACATATTTCCTAAATTGCCTCTCCCCTAAATTATACCAGTTTTTAAGTTTCTGTTTCTCTTTCAGTTCTTTGCCGTATTCTGAAAGAGGCCGAGTTCTTCTTTTTCCTTTTCTACCGGGAGAATAAGATTTTTTCAAAAAAGCGCACTTGGGAGACAAGCATCTTTCTCCTTTTAAGAATAACTTCACTCCCATTCTCCGGCAAATTTTACATTGAGCGTCTTTCATAGATTTAAACTCTTCTAACCTTGGGCGGACGGCAGCCGTTATGAGGCACCGGCGTTAAGTCCGTAATCGAAACAATGTCAAAACCCCGAGCAGCCAAAGAGCGAATAGCTGATTCCCTGCCCGAACCGATGCCTTTAACCAAAACAGCCACTTTCTCAATGCCCAACTTTTTAACAGTTTGAGAAATCGCTTCAGCCACTTTGGAGGCGGCGAAGGGAGTAGCTTTCTTGGTCCCTTTGAAGCCGATCTGGCCGGCGCTCGCCCAACCCAAAGCATTACCCTTCAAATCGGTCAGGGTTATGACAGTGTTGTTGTAAGAAGAAGAAATATAGATTTTGCCTTCTTTGATCCCCTTCCTGACGGCGGTTTCAGTCTTCACCTCTTTCTTGACGGCAGCGTCAACTTCTTCTTTCTCCTTCAATAATTCTTCTTCTGTTTTTTTGATAATACGTTTTTTACCCATAGTGCTGTTACTTGCGGGAGGTCGCCCGCCTTTGGCGGACTCCTTAAAAACCGAACGCAGTGAAGGTGGAAAAGAGATTTATCTCTTTGACTAC
>CAYZHR010000052.1:0-4750 GCA_964477885.1 uncultured Candidatus Saccharibacteria bacterium | reverse complement strand
TGCAGTACTACAATACCAAAAGATTACATCTTGGTATTAACTTTAAAACACCTCTGCAATGCGTCCAAGCTATTGGTTAGAATTCGGGGGTTTTAAAAAAGAAAGAAAATAACTCGGTTGCGCGCTAGTCTTTTTTTTAATTGTTGCTCGTATTATTAAAATTATATTATAAATGAACCTGGTTTAAAATTTATAAATCTTCGAGGCCTGGCTTTCCTCCGATAAATTCGGATGGTAATCCTAATTTTAAAAAGTATCGGCACATAGCCATACAGGCAAACTTTTCCGTTGAATAATGAGTTGCGCCAATGAGATTAATTTTTAATCTCTTCAATAAAAAGTGGGCTTTTACAAAAGGTTTGTGATTTTTGCTTAATCTGGTTACTCCAGTTATAAAGGTATTTATGTCTGCTTTGGCAATATTCGAAATTTCTTCTGGCATGTTGCCGCCTCCAGCAATTAAAGCTACCTTTCCGTTTTTAATTTGATTCGTCCCATAAGAATATAATTTAACCTTATGATGAACCACTTTTTCTATTTTTTTTATTAAAGCTTTAACGGTTTTCAATTTAGTTTTTCCGAATACGCCGGCTAGCCCGCCGAAATAGGGCGCGAAGGCTTTCACTGGTTTTATCCCTAAGGCTTTTGCCAGACTGACGCTGGTAGAGTGTCTACCGTAATTATCGAGGGGAACATGCAGATTATAAATGGCGATTCTTTTTTGCCTGAATTTTTTTAATAAATCTTTATCCATAGACTGAAAAACATTCGGTGCTTTTGTGATATCCCAAACTGCCGGGTGATGAATGAACAACATAACGCCGCTTTCATTTTTGTTTAAAATTGCAAGCATAACCTCTCGAGTGGGAAAGACGGCCGTATAAACCTTGTGAATTTCGTCAGCGTTATCACAAACCAGTCCCATGGAACGTTTCTTAAAGTTCTTAGTAATAAAACTAAAAATGGGGCGCATTCTCTCTTTCCAGTCGTCTTTCAAAGAAGGTTTTATAAAATCTTTTTCCAATTGTTGATATAGTTTTTTTGCTTTCATCTTATCTTTATAATCTTACCTTACCTGACAATTATCATTTTTTCAATAAAAAAACGGCTCAATTGCCGTCGTTCTGTCTGAAATCAGCCGCTTTTAAGGCCGCGACTTAATCATCACTCTTCTCTCCGGTTCTTGGCCGTCGCTTTCGGTGACGACATCGATCCGAGAAGCCAGCTCCACGTGAATAATCCTCCGCTCGTAAGCCGCCATCACCGGCAGATATTTCTCTTTTTTGGTCAAAGCCACTTCATCGGCCGTGGTGCGGGCCATTTCTCTCAAATATTCTGATTTTTTCTTTTTGTAATCGTTAATATCAACGTCAACGTAAAAGGGGCTTTCTTGGGAAACTTGCCGCCTTAAAATTATTTTCAATAAACGCTGCAGTTCAATCAGGGTCTGTCCCCGCTCGCCGATCAAAACCTGGGGCTCTTCCATGGTCAAGGCAATGGGCAAAGTGGAGTCTTGAGGGCTCTTTATTTGGACTTGAACATCCAGACCGGTTTTTTGGAAAAACTCCTTAGTCACTTCTTCAATTTTCTTTAATTCCGTCGGTGTCATGCTTTTTAAGTGTAAGATATTGTTGGCCAATTGTAAAGAGGGTGGTTACCAGCCAGTAGAGGCCGATGGCTGAGGGCAGCCGCCAAAGAATGAAGACGGTGAATATGGGAAAGAAGTAAAGCATTTGTTTTTGCATCATTGAAGAAAAGTCGGGCGGTCCGCCGCTCTTTTTTTTCTGACGGGGAGTAACCATTTTCGTCTGGAAAAACTGGGCGATGCCGGTAACCACAGCTAAAACTATGGAGGCTTCGGCCAAATTCACTATTCCCAAAAAAGTGGTGTCAATTTGGCCGGGGTAGGGGACGAAGCCATAGAGGAATCCGAGCCGTTCTTCGCCGAAGCCCTGCCAGAAAACCCGAAAGAGAGCAATTAAAATAGGCAGTTGGACAAGAAGAGGCAAACAGCCCGAGAGAGGATTGATTTTTTCTTGCTTGTAAAATTCCATCACGGCTCTGGTTTGCTGCTCTTTGTCGCCTTTGTATTTTTCCTGAATGGCTTTGATTTTGGGCTGGAGTTCCTGGAGGGCTTTCTGCGATTTTATCCCCTTGCTCCCTAAGGGGTAAAGGATAAACTTGATTAAAATAGTTAAAACGATCACCGCTACCCCGAAATCGTGCCCCGGCAGGTACGAATACAACAAAATCAGCGCATTGAACAGCGGCTGGTATAAAATTACATTGAAAGCGTTAATGAATAAATCCATAATATTAAGGCAGATCGACTCCACCGGGATTAAAGCGGTGGCATTTTGATAATCGCTTAAGCCCTCGCCAAGAGCCGTTTAAAAAACCGTACTTTTCTACGGCCCGATAAGCATATTCGGAACAGCTGGGGTAAAAACGGCAATTCTCGCCCAGAAGCGGCGAGATGAAAATTTGATAAAATTTAATAATTTTTAAAACAATGTTCTGAAACATTTTTAAATCATCTTCGCTTTTTTAAAAAGGCTTGCGACCGCCCTCTCTGTCTCTTTATAACCCTTGTTGCCGCTGTTTTTTTGGGCTACCAGCACTCCGTCAAATCCTTTTTTTGTCTCCGGCAATAAGGCCTTTACCGCCTCCTTCAGTCTTTTCTTTATTTTATTCCTTGCGGTCGCTTTAGTGGAGATTTTCCTGCTTACCACGAAACCAAAGCGGCTTACTCCCAGGTTGTTTTCGGCCAGTTTAAGAAACAAAAAATCCTCCTTGACCCCTTTGCCCTTCTTAAAAACTCCGTCAAAATCACTTCTTTTTTTAAGTCGGTTAATTTTCGGCAACATATCACAAAATTTGAAATTCGAATATCGAAATTCGAAACAATATGTTAATCAACTTACGATGTTGATTAAATAACATCGTAAGTTATTTATTATTTGAAAATTTGGATTTTGAATTTGTTTCGTGTTTCGGATTTCGTGCTTCGGATTTACACTGTAAGTCGCCGCCTTTTCTTTCTTCTCCGCCTAGCCAAAACGTTCCTGCCGCCCTTAACTCGTTGGCGGGATCTAAAGCCATGGGTCCTTTTCCTTTTTCTTTTTTTGGGCTGATAAGTGAAGCTCACCCCGTTAGAAGTTTGTCTTATATAGCACTTGGCTAATTTTGAGCAAACTATTATTGTCGGTTATACCCCGTTATTGCCCTGCAGAAAAAATTTAATTCAAATTTTTTCTGGCCAGAACTTCTAACGGGGCTCATGTTATATTGATATATTAACATTTTGTCCCCACTTTATCAACAATACCTTTACTTTTAAACCGATTTTGCTTTTATTTGACATGTGATATAATGCTTCTGTGATAGTTAAAAGTCGATACTCAATGAGGCTAAGGCCTCATTTCGATCTGCGTTTTGATAAATCAAAACTTGATGACAAAGGACGAACTTTGGCAGGCGCTGCTTGCCCAAATCCAATTTAATATATCCAAGGCCAATTTCGCCACCTGGTTCAAAAACACCGGGATTATGTTTAAAAAAAGCGGCGAGGTTATTATTTCAGTACCCAACAACTTCTCTAAAGAATGGCTGGAAAATAAATACAATAAGACCATTTTTAAAATCTTACACAGCTTGGACGAAGAAATAAAAGAGGTGAAATACGCTGTGGCTCGTCCGGAATTAAAAATGAAAATTGCCCCGGCTTCCTCCCAGACAGAAGACTGGGTTGACGTCCCCCAACTGGAATTCCAAGAGTTTAAGGTTAATAAAGAAACCAACTTAAACCCCCGCTACACTTTTGAAAACTTCATCGTTGCTCCGTTCAACGAACTGCCTCAGGCGGCCGCTTGGGCGGTGGTCAACAGCCCGGGCCTGGTATATAATCCCTTGTTTGTTTACGGAGGAGTGGGTCTCGGCAAAACCCACCTTCTGCAGGCCATTGGCAATGAGGTTATCAAAAAATCGCCCCAAAAAAGGATTAAATATATTTCTTCAGAAAAATTCGCTTCGGGAATAGTTAATTCAATTAAAAATCACAATATTGAAAAGTTTAAGTCTCTGTATAAAGATATTGACGTTTTAATTATTGACGATGTCCAGTTTTTGGCCGGAAAGGAAAAAACCCAGGAAGAGTTTTTCCATATTTTCAACGCCCTTTACGAAAAAAACAAACAGATCGTTATTTCTTCCGACCGGCCTCCCAAAGCCATCTCGGCTTTAGAGGAAAGATTGAGGTCGCGCTTTGAAGGAGGAATGATCGCCGACATTAGTTATCCCGACTTTGAAACCCGGCTGGCTATTTTGAAAGCAAAGTCTTCGGAAAAGAAATTGAATTTTTCCAATGATATTTTCGAATATCTGGCCAACAATATCCAAAGAAACATCAGGGAGCTGGAAGGGGCCCTGAACAGGCTGGTGGCTTACCAAAGACTGAACAACCAGTCTCCTAATTTAGAAGTGGTGAAAACTCTTTTGAAAAACGTCATCTTTTCTCCTAAAAAGATAACTACTCCGGAAAAAATCATCAAAGCCGTCAGTTTCTTTTACGACTTGAAAGAAAGGGATATCATAACGGTTTCCCGAAAAAAGGAAATCGTCAAACCCCGGCAGGTGGCCATGTATCTTTTAAGGGAAGAATTAAAAAGTTCTTTTCCTTTTATCGGCCGGAAGTTCGGCGGCAAGGACCACACCACCGCCATCCACGCCTATCATAAGATTGTGAAAGAAA
>CAYZHR010000051.1:0-4757 GCA_964477885.1 uncultured Candidatus Saccharibacteria bacterium | reverse complement strand
GGTTTTACTTTAATAGAACTTTTGGTGGTAACTTTCATCATTGTGCTTTTGACTGCTTTAATTTTGCCTAATTACCGTTCGGGAGACAGAGCCTTGGCCCTGCAGAGGTCAGCTTATCAATTAGCCCAAGATTTGAGAAGAGCCCAGGAAATGGCGATTTCCGCTCACGAGTTTGAAGGCGCAGTGCCAGCTGGCTACGGCGTTTATTTGACGGAAAGCGCGGCAAGCCAGTACATTCTGTTTGCCGATTTGGACGGGAGCAAAAATTATGACGCTGGCGAGGAAGTAGAAACCTTGGCCTTTGAGCAGCATGTCGAGATTGACGTCCTTTCTCCCGCTAGCCCTCTGAATATTGTCTTCACTCCGCCCGACCCGACGGTCTGGGTCAATGAAGCTAGTGATGCGGTAGGCGTCATCATTCTCTCCCTGGAAAGCGAACCGGCCAAGACTCAAACCGTTTCGGTGAACAGCGCCGGCTTAATCGCGGTTGAATAAACATGAAATCTTTCACCCTAATTGAAATTGTCATCGCCATTTTTATAATTACCGTTGGCACGGTCGGCGCTTTTACCATGATTCAAAGGGTTTTAAGTTTCACCTCTTTGACAACTTCGCAGCTTCAAGCCGCCTACTTGGCCCAAGAAGGCATTGAAAATATCAGAAATGTGAGGGATGGCAATTGGCTGGAGCAAAGATCGGGTTTCGAGACGGCCTGGGACGAAGGGATAAACTCAGGCGACTGGCAGCAGGTTTATTTTTTAGACGGTTCGCCAAGTAAGTTTCAGAGAAAAATCGGCATTGCCAGGCCGGAAGCCGACAAGATGACGGTTTCGGTCCAGATTAAATGGTCAGAACGCGGCGTGACCCACGAGGTTGTAGTTCAAACCGAACTGCGTAATTGGTATTAAAACTATGAACAGAGGTTTTACCCTTATAGAGATGGTGGTGGCGACGGCTATTTTTGTCTTGGTTATGACAGCGGCTTCCGGACTTTTAGTTTCGGGACTGCGCGGCCAAAGACAAAGTTTGGCTCATCAGCAGGTTTTGAGCCAGACTTCCTATTTGATGGAATACATGTCGAGAGCCGTCCGCATGGCCAGGAAGGATATGGCTGGCACCTGCACCGGCACGCCAAAACTGAATTACGCTTTCAGCGGCCAATGCCTTAAATTCATAAATTACAAAAATCAGTGCCAGCAATTTTGCTTGGAGGACGGCCGCCTGAAAAACGAGAACGGCGTTTATCTGACGTCGGGCGATCTGCAGATAAATTCTTTCAATGTTAGTCTTTCGGGGCAAACCCAGGACGACGATTTGCAGCCAAAAGCGACCATTTTTTTAGACATCGTCGGCCAAGAAATGACTAATATTAAAATTCAAAGCACCGTATCCCAAAGAAACCTTGATGTTAGAAAGTAAATCCTAAATACTAAATCCTAAATTCTAAATAAATTCAAATGACCGAAATCCAAAATTCAAAAATATACGATTTAGAGGAAAGAACGTTGAAATTTGCACAACAAATTAGAGATTTTGTAAAAATACTACCTAAAACTTTAACTAATATAGAATATAGCAAGCAATTAATCAGATCATCTGGTTCTGTTGGGGCAAATTATATTGAGGCCAATGAATCTTTTAGCAAAAAAGATTTAATTATGAGAATTAAAATCTGTCGTAAAGAGTCCAAAGAAAGTCGTTACTGGCTAAAATTAGTTGAAACAAATAGTAACAATTTAGAAAATGAACGGATGAAGTTGATTCAAGAGATAACTGAACTCATGAAAATTTTCGGCTCAATAATAGAAAAATCTAAATAACTATTTGAAATTTGAGATTTGAAATTATTTAGGAATTAGATATTAGAATTTAGAAATTACTATGTTCAAAAACATAGAAAAGGGTGTTTCGCTTTATTTGACCTTCATGATAATGACAATTTTACTTGCCATTGCTTTGGGATTGAGCACTATTTTCCTTGGTCAAACCAAAATCATGAGGGGAATGGGGGATTCCGTAGTCGCTTTTTATGCGGCTGATGCCGGCATTGAGCAAGTTTTGATTGACCGCAGCAGCCCCAGTTTAGTTCCAGATTATTACTCCGGTTCTTTAGAAGAGAGCGAAGCAACCTATCAGGTATTTGTTATTCAAGGAGGATTTAATGGTTGTTCGGCTGTCAATTACTGCATCAAATCAGTCGGCGCTTATCAGGCAACCCGTCGGGCCATCGAGATAACATATTAAGAATTTTCAATTTTCAATTTTCAATTTTAAATCAATTTTTAATGACTAAATTTTCAAACAAGAATTATGATTTAGAAGAACGCACTCAAAGATTTGGCGAAGACATTATTGAATTCGCTAGAAATATTCCCAGAAATTCCGTGACAATTCCATTAATTAGCCAATTAGTAAGAGCGGGAACATCTGTAGGCGCAAATTATACTGAAGCAAACGGAGCGGATTCCAAGAAAGATTTTACACACAGAATAGGAATCAGTAAAAGAGAAGCCAGAGAAACCAAGCACTGGTTAAGAATGACCGTTATGGCAGAATCATCTTTAAAAGAAAAAGCAAGAAAGCTTTGGTCAGAAGCAGAAGAATTAAATTTGATATTTTCTAAAATCATCAGGAGTTGTAAAAAATAATTTTATCATTTAATCATTTTTAAATTCATTTAAAATTAATCATTTAGCATTTAAAATTTAGAGCTATGACCAAACAAGAGGCAAAAAAAAGGATTGAAAAACTAAAAAAAGTGATTAATCACCATCGTTATTTGTATCACGTTTTAAATCGTCAGGAGATTTCCGATGCCGCCTTGGATTCTTTGAAACACGAGCTCTTTAAGCTGGAAGCAGAATTTCCCGATTTGGTGACTTCTGATTCGCCGACCCAAAGGGTGGCTGGCAAAGCATTGGCTGGATTCAAGAAAGTGGAGCATCAAACGCCGATGTTGAGCATCGAAGACGTCTTTTCTGAAAGGGAACTGGCAGATTGGCAAGACTATTTGGAAAGGCTGTCTCCGGGCCAAAACTTTGAATATTTCTGCGAGCCGAAAGTTGACGGTTTTGGCATTTCTTTAATTTATCAAGACGGGATTTTTGTCACAGGTTCAACCAGAGGCAACGGCCGGATAGGGGAGGACGTGACTCAAAATTTAAAAACCATTGAAAGTATTCCGTTACGTTTGAGGTTCGACCTCCTTGGGAGGTCGAACCTCCCGGATTCCGTTGAAGTCCGAGGCGAAGTTTTTATGGAGAAAAAGGATTTTGAGAAATTCAAAGAAAAATACGCCAACCCCAGGAATCTGGCCGCTGGCTCCATTCGTCAACTTGACCCCAAGGTGGCCAGCGCCCGACCACTGAAGTTTTTAGCTTACGATTTAGTGACTGATTTAGGCCAGAAGAAGCACTCTCAAAAGCACCAAATCCTAAAAGAATTGGGGTTCAAGTCCGAAGCCGGCAAAGTCTGCAGCAAACTTTCAGAAGTGGTCAGCTATTGGCGGGCAATCGCCAAAAAAAGGGAAACCCTGCCTTATCAGATTGACGGCGTCGTAATTAACGTCAACGATAACGCTTTTTTTCAGAGGTTGGGAGTGGCTGGCAAGAGCCCAAGAGGTGTTCGGGCTTTCAAGTTTTCGCCCAAGCAAGCCACCACCAAGATTCAAGACGTCAAAGTCCAAGTCGGCCGAACCGGGGCCGTAACTCCCATCGCCATACTGCAGCCGGTTGAAGTTGGCGGAGTTACCATTTCCCGGGCCACCCTGCATAATGAAGATGAAATTAAAAGATTGCAAGTTAAAATAGGCGATACGGTGATTGTGGAGAGAGCGGGCGACGTTATTCCGGCCGTCACCAAGGTTTTAAAGGAATTGAGAAGCGGCCGGGAAAAAGAATTCAAATTTCCTAGGACTTGTCCGGTTTGTTCGACAAACCTCCAAAAACCCAAAGAAGAGGCGGTTTGGCGGTGCCCCAATTTAAGTTGCGGCGCTCGCAAAAGAGAATTTTTGCAATATTTCGCCTCTAAAAAAGCTTTCGATATTGACGGCTTGGGCCCCAAAATCATTGATCAATTGGTTGATGAAAATCTAATTTCCCAACCAGCCGATATCTTCGAACTTAAAGAAGGAGATTTGATTCCTTTGGAGAGATTTGCCGAAAAGTCGGCTAAGAATTTAGTCGAAGCCATCCAAAAAAGAAAAAAAATACCCTTGGCCCGTTTCATTTACACTTTGGGCATTCGCCACGTAGGGGAGGAGACCGCTATTAATCTGGCGCAGTATTTCGGCAGTATCAATAATTTAGAGAAGACGACCAAAGAGGAATTGGAAGTTATTCCGGATGTCGGCGGTAAAGTGGCTCAGAGCATTCATCAATGGTTTCAGTCAAAACGAAACCAAAAACTGATTGAGGATTTATTAAAAGTGGGGGTGAAGATTCTACCGCCAGAAAAAGTCGCGAGAACGCTGGCTGGCAAAACATTTGTTTTGACTGGCAGTTTAGAATCAATAACGCGTTCGGAAGTTCAAAAAAAGATCAGGCTGCTGGGCGGCCATCCTTCCAGCTCCGTATCAAAAGAGACCGATTACTTAGTGGCAGGCTCAGAGCCCGGTTCTAAACTTGATAAAGCTAAAAAATTAGGGGTGAAGATAATCAACGAAAAGGAGTTTTTAGGCATGGCAAAGTAGACCCGATATTAATTATCCGATATAGTTTAGGCCAAATTTGTTCGAGAGTTTTCCACATGGACAAGAT
>CAYZHR010000050.1:0-4774 GCA_964477885.1 uncultured Candidatus Saccharibacteria bacterium | reverse complement strand
AATCGTCAAGTACAATATATATGTATTGGTCTTTTTAGTGCCGGTGTTCTTTCTGCCCTTCAGTTTCGAGGTATTTGAGTTCAACAAGCAGTACCTCTTGTTCTTCCTGACTTCCTTGGCTTTCTTTGCCTGGCTGGCCAAGATGGTCATTTACGACAAGGAAGTTCGTTTCAGAAGGACGCCGCTCGATATTTTCGTTTTGGGATTCTTATTTATTGCTATACTGTCTGCGGTTTTTTCCGTTGACAAAGATTCCAGCGTTCTCGGCTTTTATGGGAGATTTTCCAATGGTTTAATGGGTCTTCTAAGTTTAGGAGTTTTGTATTTTTTGGTGACGAATAACGTTCGCTCTGAAGAGGTTCGGCCCGCCAAGGAGGTCGAACCTCAGAAAATTGGCATTGCCAAGATTCTCAATCTATTCTTCTGGTCGAGCGGCCTGGTGGTTTTGACGGGCTATTTTTCCATTTTCGGGGTTTGGGCGAAAATTAACAGTCTTTTTTCCCTGCCCAAAGTGATGCTGCAAAACACCTTCAATCCGGTAGCCGGCTCTTTGGAAGGGTTGAGCGTTTTTCTGGCCGTTCTGGTTGTTTTTCTGGTGGGCCGCCTGCTCTTCAACGGACAAGGCAAGCAGATCTTAAATTATTTATTGCTTTTCGCTTCTTTAATCTTAGTCTTAATTATTGATTTCACCGCCGCTTGGCTGATAGTTTTAATAACCTTGCTTGGGCTCGTCGGCTTCAGTATGTGGCGCCGAATTTTTCGGGAGAACGTCAATCGTCTCCTGATTCCGATATTCTTGATTATCATTGCCGCAATTTTGATACCTCTTCAGCCAATCAAAATGAACTTGCCTCAAGAACAAGTGCTGCAGCAGGGAACCAGCTGGAGCGTTGGACTAAAGTCAGCGACCGACAATGTAAAGAGCGTATTGCTGGGCTCGGGCATCGGCACTTTTCATTATGATTTTGCCAAAGAGAAGCCTTTGTCGATAAATGAGACATGGCTGTGGCAGATAAGGTTTGACAGGGCAGGAAGCGCTCTCGCAGAAATATTGGGAACGATGGGGTTCCTTGGAATGCTTTCTTACTTATTGCTTATCGGAGTGTCTTTGCTTGTTTCGTACCTTTTGCTGCCAGCCAACTCATTTAAAAAATCCGAAACCCCGAATACCAAACTACTGCCGCTATTGTTGATTTTCATAGCTTTGCTGGTCGGCCAATTCGTTTATTACCAGAACAGCACTTTAAGTTTTCTCTTCTGGCTGGTTTTGGGATTAGCGGTGGTCTCTTGGCAGAAACCGATAAAAGAGAAAATAATCTCTTTCAAGGATTTTCCGGAACTGTCTTTGGTCTTTTCCACCTTAACGATTGTTTTGGGAGTCATTGTCCTGGTTTTATACTTCTTTACGGTGAAATTTTATCTGGCTGACGTCAATTACAACAAGTCTTTGGCTCTGCTCGGGACAGAGAGGGTAAAAATACAAGAACAGACGATAAAACTGAATCCTTATTCGCCTCGTTATAGGGTTGCTTTGGCCAGGACCTATCTGTACGAAGCTTTGGCTGAAGCGCAAAAAAGCCAAGCCGAACAAGACTCCGTAAAAGTGCAGAATTTGGTTGCCAAAGCCATCAACGAAGCGAGAACGGCCACGACCTTGCAGCCCAACCAGGTAGCCAACTGGGAGGCTCTGGGAGTTATTTACCGAGAAATAAGGCAGTTAGCCACCGGAGCTTTGGAGTGGGGGGTGAAGTCGTTTGAAGGGGCCATTAAATTAGAGCCAACCAACCCCGTTCTCTATACGGAATTGGGAAAACTGTATGCTGTTTCGGGAGACGCTGAAAGCGCCCGCCAAAACTTTCGCAGCGCCCTTGATAAAAAGCCAGACTATTCTGACGCTTTAATCCAGGAAGCCCTGCTTTTAGAGAGAGAGGATGTTTTGGACGAAGCCATCCAAAAAATTGAAGGTTTGATTCGGCTTAATCCCTATAACGTTGAAGCGATGTTTCAGCTGGGCCGGCTTTACTTCAATAACGGCCAGATTGATGAAGCCATTACTCAATTCAAAAACGTGACGACCTTAATACCCGATCACTCCAACGCCCATTATTCACTGGGCGTGGCTTACAGCGCCAAAGGCCAAACCAGTTTGGCTGTCGAAGAATTCAAAAAAGTTTTGGAGTTGAATCCCGGCAATCAAGACGTTATTCAGAAAATTCGAGATTTGCAGAAATAATCTTGACGTTGCCCTTGACAGATTTTTTGAAAGGAGTAAAATCAAAATCACTGTAGTTTTTAATACGGTAACCCTTTTTATACTTGATTTTGTCTTCCGGTTAAAAAACTAAACACTTACCCTCGCCCTAAAAGAACGAAGTACTTAGGGGCAGTTTTTATTTGCGCATGGACCAAATAAAGATTAAAAATTTTAGCCACTCAAAAGTTTCTTTTCCTTTGCCTTATTTGTTGAAAGTTCAGCATGACGCCTGGCAGACTTTTTGGCAAAAAGACTTGAAAGAGCTTTTTGCGGAAATGTCGCCGATCAGGGACTACACCGGCAAGGAACTCGAGCTTTGGTTTTTGGATTACAAACTGGATGAGTCAAAATACCAGAACGATTTGGCAGCCAAAGTGAACAACGACTCTTTCGAGGCCTCTTTGAGAGTCAAAACTAAACTGGTCAATCTCAAAACCAAAGAGATAAAGAAGCAGGAAGTCTTTTTGACCGATTTCCCGTTAATGACGGAGCGGGGAACTTTTATTTGCAACGGTATAGAAAGGGTGGCCATTTGCCAGCTGATTCGTTCGCCCGGCGCTTTCTTCACAGCTAAGGTGGCTGGGGGCAAAAGTTATTTCGGCGCCAAAATCATTCCTAACCGGGGAGCGTGGCTCGAATTCGAATCGGAGTCATCGGGCTTTATCGGTGTCAAAATCGACCGGAAGAGAAAAGTCGCAGCGACGACCATCTTGCGGGCTTTTGGCATTGAGAAAGACGAAGAAATAAAAAAACTTTTGGGCGCCGACATCAAAGAAACCCTAAACAAAGACACCACCCGCAATGGAGCTGAAGCCGTGGTTGAAATTTACCGGAGGTTAAGGCCGGGGGATTTGGCTACGTCCGACAGCGCCGCCGAACTCATCAGGAACATGTTTTTCAATTTTAAAAGGTACGATTTGTCGAAAGTGGGCCGCTGGAAAACTTGGCAGAGATTGCCTGAGCTTGTTGGACATGCGATGTCCAACGAGAAGACATCGCATGTCCATAATCAAGAAATCACCGTCAAAGACAGAGTACTGCAGGCAGAGGATGTGGTAGCTGTCTTAAGAGAAATCATTCGGCTGAACAATACGCCCGGAGCCCAACCCGACCAAATCGACCATTTGGGCAATAGGCGTGTCCGGACCTTGAACGAACTTCTGCAAAACAGAATGAGGGTGGGGTTAATGAGGATGGAAAGAATTATCAAAGACAGAATGTCCACTTTGGATATTTATACCTTGACTCCCTCTCAAATGATCAACCCTCGGCCCGTTATGGCCGTGGTCAAGGAATTCTTTACCTCTTCTCAAATGTCTCAATTCATGGATAATGAAAATCCTTTAGCCGAACTGGAGCACAAAAGAAGGCTGTCAGCCACGGGTCCGGGCGGCTTAACTCGTGAGAGAGCAGGGTTTGAGGTGAGAGACGTCCAACCTTCCCACTATGGCCGAATTTGCCCCATCCAAACGCCGGAAGGCCCCAACATCGGTTTGGTGGGCCATTTGGCCGGTTACGCCCGCATCAATCCTTACGGCTTCATTGAAACTCCTTATTTCAAAGTGGAAAAAGGGAAATTAACCGACGAAGTTCAATACCTTTCAGCCTATACCGAAGAAAGATATAATATTGCCCACGGCGGCACGCCGATTGACGATAAAGGAAAAATTATTTCAGATAAAGTTGAAGCCAGAATTAAAGGGGAGCCGGGCATTATTGATCGGGACAAGATTGATTTTATCGACGTTTCTTCCGAGCAGTTTATTTCCGTCGGCACTTCTCTTATTCCTTTCTTGTGCCATGACGATGCCAATCGGGCCCTGATGGGTTCCAATATGCAACGACAGTCCGTGCCTTTAATCCAGCCGGAAATGCCGCTCACCATGTCGGGCGTGGAGGGAAGGGTGGCCAGAGACTCGGGGCAGGAGATAATCGCCGAAGATGCGGGCACGGTTTCGGAAGTCGATGCCGGGCACATTAAAGTCGGCAGGAAAGTTTATTATTTGAAAACTTTCATCAGAACCAACCAATACACCTGTTTCCATCAAAAACCTCAAGTCGTAGTCGGCCAAAAGATTAAAAAGGGAGACATTTTGGCTGACGGGGGAGGTATCGACCGGGGACATCTGGCTTTGGGAAGAAACGTGATGGTAGCGTTTATGCCTTTTCGGGGCGGCAACTTTGAAGATGCCATTATTGTCTCTGAGAAGTTAGTCAAGGAAGATGTTTATACCTCTATTCACATTGAAAACTTTTCTTGCGACGTCAGAGAAACAAAGTTGGGACCGGAAGTGACAACCGCCGACATCCCCAATATCGGAGAAGAAAAGCTTAAAGACTTGGACGAGGAAGGAGTCGTCAGAATCGGAGCGGAAGTCGGCCCCAACGACATTTTGGTCGGTAAAATTTCGCCCAAAGGAGAAGCTGATTTAACGGCTGAAGAAAGATTGCTGAGAGCCATTTTCGGCGCAAAAGCCAGAGAAGTGAAAGATACTTCGCTTTCAATGGAGCACGGCAAAA
>CAYZHR010000049.1:0-4808 GCA_964477885.1 uncultured Candidatus Saccharibacteria bacterium | reverse complement strand
ACTGCTTCAAAGGCAGTTTCTGGCCGAAACAGTCAATTATTATATCTTCGACTAAAGAAGGAGTGGCGCGAGACGTCCTTATTTTAGCCAACTCCCCTTCCAGAAATTGAATGACTTTATTTAATTCCGGTTTGATTTTATCGATTATTTCTTGATGCATCGAAATAAATTTATTTATTGAAGATATCTAATTAAAATAATACCAAAATCTCCCCCGCTTGTCGAGAAAAGAAAAAGATGGCTTCCCTTAGAAATTCCCAAGAGAAACCACCTAGATCATCTTCCCTCTCGCAAAACATTCTTAATCACCAGGACCACGCGTGATCTTTATCCCATAACTAAGAGGGAAATGAGCTTCAAGCCATTGCCATACCTTTTTGACTTTTTTAAAGTGCTTCATATCCACCTCCTTTCTTTTTATTTTAATCCCAGTTCTTTCAATAATCTTTCGGCAACTTCTTTTGCTGGCCCAAACTCCGCTTCACTCCGGGCTTTTATTATGGTGCCTAAAGGATCAGCTCGGTACTCTTTAAGCAATTCTCTAATCTGCTCTCCTAGCTCATTTAGAATCTCTAACGGAACATTGTGTTCCTGAAGTATTTTTTTAACCCATTCTTCGCCCTTCGGCGTAATATGAATTTCACCCATTTCTTATCTCCTTTCTAGATTACTAACTGTTATATTTTTACCAAATCTGTCCTCAAAAGTCAACAATTAGCGAGAACGTTTCTCGCTAATTTATTCGATGGCGACTTTTTCGAAATCGGCTAATTCCTTCTTAAATTCCAGCCAACTATTTACTGCTTCTCTACAGCCTTTTATTCCGCCCATTGTCTCGGTTGAAAATTCCCGACTGGTTAAAGATGGAAAATTTTTGCTTCCTAAATAATCTTGATAACTAGACCATTTATAATTTTCTAAAAAATCAATTGCCTGTTTAGCGTCTTTAACTCCCCTTTCTTTCCAGTTTGGAAAAATAATTGCCACCGGATTGGTGTGGATATAAACAAATATTGTATAGAATTGTTTATCGTTCTCAATATGAACTAATCGATATCTTCCCTGAAATAAATGTCCTACTCTTTTATATTTTTGATTATAATAATTTCCATAACCCGCCCCAATTTTTCGCATAAATTTACTGATTCCACCTTCTTGTAGTTGTTTTACCAATAAATGTACATGATTAGGCATTAAACAAAAAGCTAAAATTTCCACCAATAATTTCCTTCCTCCCATATTAGCGAGAAACGTTCTCGATGGTGATTTATTAATTTGCCAACGATGAGTAGAAGAAATTGGATATATATTATTAAACGCAAACAAATCACTAATCATCCGAAAATAATCTTTTTCATCGCGAAAAAATTTCAGGCCTTCTATCGCCCGAATAACAATGTGGTATATTTCTCCGTTAGCTAAATATGGTCTTTTTATCGGCATTAGTCAATTAGCGAGAAACGTTCTCGCTAATTAAATACTAGCAAGGTTTTACTTCCTTGTCGAGAAAAAAGAGTAAATTTTATAATTCCAGCATTAAAATTTCGAGAGCCAAACGAGGATTAACGTTGGTGGTTGAAACCAAAAAGTCAGTGGTCTGGATGGTTTTGAGAATCCTTTCCAATTTAGCCAAGGAGTAAACTTTTGAGGAAGACTCATTATGAACTGTGGTTATTAAAAGTTCCCGGAAATATCTCAGCCAGTTCTCCAAAACTTCATTCAAGCCGCGGGGATCTTCGGCCAATTTTTTGGCGTAATCGAAACGCTGGACCAAATCGGCCCGGCTGATTTTCAAAAGCTCCTTTATTTCCTCTTTCTGACAAGGCTGAAGAGAAGAATAAAACCGCAAACGCTCGACTCGCGAAAGAATGGTCGGCAATAACATTTCGGGGTATTCGGTGATTAAAATAAAAATGGTTTTGCCTTTCGGCTCTTCCAATAATTTTAAAAAAGCGCTTTGGGCCTCCTGGTTCAGCTGGTGAGCCTGTTCGATAATGATTGATTTAAAAAGAGCAGAATAAGATTTCAAAGAGAGTTTTTGATGAAGCTCTCTGATTTGGCTGATTTTTATTTCCTTTTCCTCGCCCGGACTGACAAAAAACAAATCGGGCTGAATGCCTTTTTCAACATCTTGATTGTTTACCAAGGTAATGAATTTCAAAGCCAAGGCTTTCAGATCAGCCGTACTCTCCCCGTAAAATAAGAGAGCGTGGGGTACCCGCCCATGCTCAGCCATCCTTTTGAGGAATTGCCACTGAATGTCTTGACGAGTGCTTATCATTTTTTACTCATAACGCTCTTTTTATAGATTGCCAAATTCTCCAGAACGACGCCAGTTCCCTTAGCCACGCACAGCATGGGTTCTTCAGCAATGAAACAGGGTACGCCGGTAGCTTGAGCGATCAGCTCGTCAATATTGCGCAAAAGCGCTCCGCCGCCCGACAAAACCATGCCTTTATCCATGACGTCAGCCGACAACTCGGGCGGAGTTTCTCTCAGGACTTGTTTGATGACTTGAGTAATCTCGGTCAAAACGTCAGTCACCGCGCCGCAAACCTCGTTGGACGAAATTTTTATTGTCCGCGGCAAACCCAAAATTAAATCTCTGCCTCTAATTTCAACCGTTCTTTCTTCTTTCTCCGGTAAGGCCGTGCCGATTTTGATTTTTATTTCTTCGGCCGTCTGCTCTCCGACCGCCAGATTATATTTCTTCTTAATGTAGTCACTGATGGCGAAGTTCATTTTGTCTCCCGCCACCCTGACGGAGAAGCTCGTGACGATGCCGCCAAGCGATATGACCGCAACCTCGGTAGTGCCGCCGCCAATGTCAACGATTAAATGCCCCGAGCAGGCGTTAATGGGAATACCAGCGCCAATGGCGGCTAAAACCGGCTCTTTGGCCACAAACGCCTCTTTGGCTCCGGCATTTACGGCCGCTTCAATGACGGCCCTTCGCTCGGTCGAGGTGATGCCGGCGGGAACTGAAACCATGAGCTCAGGCTTCAAAAACCGGAAAGCGCCGCAGGTCTTTATGATAAAATACCGCAACATGGCTTGGGTTACCCGGAAATCGGCAATCACGCCGTCCCGCAGCGGCCGGTAGACTCTGATGGTGTCAGGGGTGCGGCCGGTCATTTCCTTGGCTTTTTCTCCAACAGCTAAAATTCTATTCTCGTCCAGAGAAACCGCGACGACCGAAGGCTCCTGTAAAACCACCCCTTTGCCGGGGATAAAGACCAAAGAATTGCATGTTCCCAAATCAATGCCGATTTTTCTTACAAACATATAATTACAATTCGAATGTTACGAATTTTCATTCGAATGCTACGAATATTCGCATTATTCGGATACGATTCGTAGAATTCGGATTATATCTTAACTCTTTTAATGTCAGCACCTAATTTTTTTAATCTTTCTTCTATTTTTTCATACCCTCTGTCTATCTGATAGATATTATGGATAATTGTTTTGCCTTTGGCAATGAGCCCGGCGATAATTAAAGCCGCTCCCCCTCTTAAGTCCAGGGAACCGAGTTCCCTTCCTTGAAGCTGGGTGGGGCCATTGATAACTGCTCGGTGAGGGTCGGCGAAATAAATTTCGGCTCCCATTTTATTCAAATCTTCCAAATATCTCAGCCTGCCTTCGTAAAGCGGATCGTGGACCAAAGTGGAACCTGGCGACTGAGTCGCCAAAACACCGAAAGCTGACTGCAAATCGGAAGGAATGCCCGGATAAGGCAAGCTTTGGACTTTGTCAATTTTCAACTTTTTCCAAGGCAGAACTCTGATTGAGTTTTGGCCAACCTCGTAAGGCACCCCGAAATCTTTAAGTCTTTTTAAAGGCAGCTCCAAGAATTTTATCTCCACATTCTTGATTAAAACATTGCCCCTGGTGGCAGCCGCCGTCAAAATAAAAGTGCCGGCCTCAATCGGGTCATAAATCAAGCGGTGACTGGCTCCTTTCAATTTTTTGGCTCCCTGAATGCTGATTTGGTGATTGCCAGCTCCCTGTATTTTGACCCCCATCTTTTTCAAAAACTTAGCCAATTCCTGCACTTGATAATCTTGGTCAGCTCCCTTTATCACGGTTTTTTGAGGCAGAAGACTGGCAAAAAGCATGAGGTTTTCGGTCGCTGTTACGCTAAACTCATTCAAAATAACGGAGTCCCGTGGTTTTTGCTGCTCCAATAAGTATCCTTTGCCTTCTTTCGTCACCTTCACTCCTAGTTGATTGAAGCCGTCCAAATGGGTATCAATTGGTCTGGCTCCAATGACACAACCGCCGGGCTGAGGAAATCTCACCTTGCCGAACCTGGCCAATAAAGGTCCGAAAAATAAAACCGACCCCCGCAAAAGGCAAATCAATTCTTCATTAATCTTGACTAGGTTAATTTTAGAGTTATTGATTTTAATGGACCTTTCTCCCGTCCAAGAGATTTCCGAGTCCATGCTTTTCAAAATTTCAATCATCCGAAAAACATCTTCAATCAAAGGAAGGTTGGAAATCTCACACTGTTCCCGAGTCAAAAGAGAAGCCGCCAAAATCGGGAAAGCAGCGTTTTTCGCTCCCCTCACTTCAATCTCTCCCCGGAGAGGTCTGCCGCCGTTAATGACAAATTTCTCTGGCATATCTCTTTTCATCCTATCTTAAATCGCCCTTTTTGGCAACCCTTCCTATGACAGCTGTAAACAGAACAAAAATTCCCCCGAAAATCGTCGCATCCCTGGTAATTCGCTCAATTTTCGGGGAAACTGTCATATTGAAATATTTTACCAAATAAAACGGCGCCCAGCCAACATTTTCGATTG
>CAYZHR010000048.1:0-4842 GCA_964477885.1 uncultured Candidatus Saccharibacteria bacterium | reverse complement strand
CAAGCACTATCGGATGGGCTCCGTCGCATAAAGTGTGGCCGGTCGAAGTATTCTTCAAGCCGACGGTCGCAGCGATGTCTCCGGTATACAGCTCTTCCACCTCTTCTCGCTCAGCCGCATGCATTCTCAGAATACGGCCAATCCTTTCTTTTTCCTGAGTGCTGGAATTAAAAAGATAAGAACCTTTAGACAAAGTACCGGAATAAACCCGGAAATAAGTCAGCGTACCGACATAAGGATCGGTGGCCACTTTGAAAGCCAAAGCGGAAAAAGGAGCATTGTCATCAGCCTTTCTTTCAATTTCTTGGCCGTCTCTGGGATCAATTCCTTTGACTGGCGGCAGGTCGATGGGACTAGGCAAATAAGAAATGACGGCATCGAGCAAGGGCTGCACGCCCCTGTTTTTAAGAGCCGAGCCGCAAAAGACCGGAACCAGCTTATAGTCCAAAACTGCTTTTCTTAAAGTCTTTTTCAAATCGTCCAAAGAAATTTCTTTGCCAGCCAAATAGGCCTCGGTCAGTTTCTCGTCTTCCCCGGCGATTTTCTCAACAAGTTTCTCCCGGTAATCTTTGGCCTTTCGGACCAGATTTTCGGGAATTTCTTCTTCTTTAACGATTTGGCCGAAATCGCCATCAAACTTTAAAGCTTTCATAGTTAAAAGGTCAACGACTCCGTCAAATTTTTCCTCCAGACCTATGGGCAGCTGCAAGGTCACGGCGTGGGGCGAGAGTTTCTTTTGGATTGACTCCAAACTTTTTTCAAAGTTGGCACCCAGCCTGTCAAGCTTGTTGATAAAACAGAGACGAGGCACTCTGAACTTGTCGGCCTGGTGCCAGACGGTTTCTGATTGAGGCTCTACGCCCGCTACCCCGTCAAAAACTACCACCGCCCCGTCCAGCACTCTCAAAGACCTTTGAACTTCGGCCGTGAAATCAATATGGCCGGGGGTATCAATGATATTGATGCGGTATTCATTCTTTTTGTCTCTCAACAGGCCATAAGGAGTCCAGAAACAAGTGGTAGCGGCAGAAGTTATGGTAATGCCTCTTTCTTTTTCCTGTTCCATCCAATCCATAATGGCTTTGCCGTCATGCACCTCGCCGATTTTGTGAGAAATGCCGGTATAAAACAAAATCCGCTCGCTTATAGTGGTTTTCCCGGCGTCAATATGCGCTATAATGCCAATATCTCTGACTTTTTCAATGGGATAAATACGGGCCATAATATTTTACCACGAAAAATGGGCGAAAGCTCTGTTGGCTTCAGCCATGCGGTGGGTATCTTCTTTTTTCTTGATGGCCGACCCTTCGTTTTTGGCCGCCATCATCAGCTCTTCGGCTAATTTTTCTTTCATCGGTCTGCCTTTTTTGGCTTGGGCAGCTCCGATTATCCATCTGGTGGACAAAGTTATCTTTCTGTCTCCTCTTACTTCTGTCGGCACCTGATAAGTGGCTCCCCCGATTCTTTTTGGCTTGATTTCCAGCAAAGGAGAGGCATTTTGCAGGGCCTGTTCAAAAACTGCCACAGGGTCTTTCTTGGTTTTTTCTTTAATAATGGCAAAAGCGCCATAGACAATAGCTCTGGCCTTGGTCTTCTTGCCACGGGTCATCACCTGATTGATGAATTTGGCCACCTGAAGGTTGCTGTAAACAGGATCAGGAGCCAGGTATCTTTTAACTTTTTTCTTTCTTCGTGCCACACTTCGACTCGTCCTTCGCTCCGCTCAGTCCTCGCTCAGTGCAAGTATCTTTGAATAACTTGCCGAGGCGAAGTGTCCTGAGCTTGTCGAAGGATAAGATTTAATTTTTATTTCTCTTTTTTGGTTCCATACTTCGACCTCTCCTGTTTTCTTCCCTCCACGCCTCCCGTATCCATCACTCCCCTGACGACGTGATATCTGACGCCCGGCAAATCCTTAACTCGACCTCCCCGAATCACCACCACCGAGTGTTCCTGGAGATTGTGGCCGACTCCGGGGATATAAGCAGTCACCTCCATACCGTTGGTCAGTCTGACTCTGGCTACCTTTCGCAACGCCGAATTCGGCTTTTTGGGGGTCGTGGTAAAAACCTTCAAGCAAATTCCTCTTTTAAAAGGCGAAGAAAACACCTTAGGGCGATTCTTTAAAACGTTGAAACCGAAAGTCAGGGCAGGTGTCGTGTCTTTCTTTTTGGCTTTCTTCCTCCCTTTTTTAATCAACTGCTGGATGGTAGGCATAATGCTAAAAAAATAACAAATAATCTGGCAAATGTCAAATGATAAAGAGGCGACCGGTGACTAAATAGAAAAGGAGAGCCGCTCCAACGAAAATCCAACGAAGCCCGAAAACAATGAAAATAATTATCAGGAAAAGGCCGTATTGCTGCAAAAACAGTTTCAACTGGTCAAGTTTTGCGGGAATAAAACTGAAAAGAATATGGGAACCGTCAAACGGCGGGATGGGAATCAGGTTGAAAATCCCCCAGGCAAAATTGTAAAGGACGATGATGCTGAAAAGCAATAAAACCGAATCAGGCAAAGAAATAAATCGGATGGCCAGACCGAAAATTATTCCAACCAGAAAGTTCATGCCGGGACCGGCCACCGAAACCTTCAATGTCCCCCATTTTTGGTCGCGGAAATTAAAGGGATTGATGGGCACGGGCTTGGCCCAGCCGATAATTGGACCCTGACCGGCCGTGAAAAAAAGCAGAAGCAGAGGCAAAATAATGGTGCCGAAAGGGTCAATGTGTTTTATGGGATTTAAAGTCAGACGGCCAGCGTTTTTGGCCGTATCATCCCCCAAATGCAAAGCCATGGAACCATGGGCGATTTCGTGGAGGACGATGGAAAAAAACAAAACGATTAAAGAAAATATTGCTAACATTACCTTTTCATGATAACATAATTTCGTATGAGTAGACAATGCGCCATTTGCGGCAAAAAAGGAAAGATGGTCTGGAAGCTAAAGAAACTGCGAGGCAAGTACAATCCCACCATCAAAAAAAGAAAACAGCCCAATTTGCAGTGGGCAACCTTGTCTTCGGGTAAGCGAGTCAAAGCCTGCACCAAATGCATCAAAACATTGGGGAAAAGAAAATAAAACTAATTTCAGTTTAAACGGGGCGTAGTATAACGGTCATTATGCAGGGCTGGGGGTCCTGTGATTGGAGTTCAATTCTCCACGCCCCGACCATTCAACCAAAAAACCGGCCCCGGCCGGTTTTTTGGTGCCCCGCTCACTCTCTAGAGAATCTTCCGGAAAATAACTTAAGTGGGTACCCGCACTGTCCCGCCACGGCGGGACAAAATGTTGGGTCCCCGAAAAGAACGTTTGTCCCAGAATCTACTAGAAAGTGTCCCAGCAGGGCCCCGTTAGAAATTATGTTTGTTAGCGCACATAATCTCCAATGGGGCAATGCCGATTTAAAATGGAAATTTCTAACGGGGCAGGGCTATCTTTATTATATCTTTAAGCCGAAATGACTGTCAAGTTTTTAAAGATTCAGCACTTTGGTGATTTGTTTTATTAAAGAAAGCACCACGGCTGGAGCCAATAAACTGTAAGATGGCACGCCGTCATCATCCGCCACTATCCAAGACCTTTCTTTAACTTGTGCTTTTTTGCCGTCCCAATGGTAATAATATTCCGGCGTAATTTCATAATCATCAACATAATTTTTGGCAACGGCCGCAGGGACCGAGTTTCTCAAAAAAACCTTGGGAATGCCGTAAAGCGACATGGCCTGCCTAATTAATTTTTCATCCCTCACCAATCTTTCTTTAATCGGTCCGATCCCTCTTTCGTCCCCCTCTTTTGGCTGCATTTTGGCTTCTTTACATTTGGGATTATCGCAAATCAAATAGAATTCTTTTTTCTTTGGATTATAACCAATTTTTCCAGTCGGGTGTAATTTCAAATTTCGGGGAGTTTGGCATTGAGGACAGACTCGGCGGTATCTCATTCTTTCGTCAATTACTCTTTCCGGTACGTCAAACAGAACGAAAACGTCGGGGTCGTCTCGGTAGCCGATCAAGTCGCGGAAAAAAAGCGAAAAGTTCATTTGGTCCAAATCGCGGGGAAAACCGTCGATAAAAAGAGTCTTCTTTTTCTTTTTGGCGATTTCCCTTTTGACCAAAGCCAAAATCAATTCAGTCGGCAAAAGAGGGGCTGAAGTGCTTCTTTTTTTGAGCAAAGAAAGCAGCTCTTCAATCGAAACCCAGCCGCGGTAATTCTTTCTCAAAAAATCAATCAATGCTTCTTTCTTTTTTTTGTCTTTCAGTTCCTCGTCAACCTCTCTGACCATGTCCCCGATGGAAAAATGTTCTACTTTGGTCGTGCCGGTAATTTCAGCGAACATTTTGGCGTAAGTTCCTTTGCCGGAATTCTTTTTGCCTATCAGATAAGCGACAAAGGTGTTGCCTTTTTTAAAATAATCTTTCAACTTTTTGATTTCTAGACCCGCTTTCAGTTCAAAATACCGCCTTCTTGTTTGAGGGTTGCTTAAATCGAATTTTCTCTTTTCGCCTCCTTTGATTTTAGTTTTGAATAGTGGAAACGGCATAACCGTCAGAAATTATCTTGATATCGCCATCTAAATCTGTTCTTAGAATGTTTATACCATATTTTTCCAAAGTAGCCAAGGTGATTTCGTGCGGATGACCGTAAGAATTGTCTCGGCCTGCTTGAATGACGGCAATTTCCGGGGCAACTTTTTCAATAAATTCTTCGGCCGAGGAAGTCTTACTGCCGTGGTGACCAACTTTCAAAACATCCGACTCGAGCCGTTGCTTAACCAGGTTAAGCAATTCTCTTTCGACTGATTGATAGATATCGCCGGTGAATAAAAAACTGCTTTCGCC
>CAYZHR010000047.1:0-5062 GCA_964477885.1 uncultured Candidatus Saccharibacteria bacterium | reverse complement strand
CTGGAGAAGAGGAAGATTGTTTGATTATGGTCAAGAGATTGCAGGGATTGAAAAATATTGTTGGCGTGGAATATGATTCTTCTTGTTCCAGCAATATTGAAGACACAGAGAGAGTAATTAGAGTATGTTCAGCGATAAAAGAAAATTCAGATTTACCTTTATTTTTGAAGTTAGGCTACGGTCAGCCATACGTAACCATAACTAAAGCGGTTGAGGGTAAGGTTGAGGCAATTTCAATTAATAGTGTGCCTTGGCGATTTATTTTCTCAGACAGAGAATCGCCTCTGACTAAGTATGGGGGAGGTGGTCTGTCGGGTCCGCTAGCGCAAGCTTTTACTCGGCGGATGATGGACGAAATAATAGATGAAACCGAAATACCGGTTATTGCTCCAAGTTTTTGGGATTACGATACTTTTGTTAATCTCCAAAGACACCACCGAGCTCAAGCCTTCCATTTTGGAAGTATTTTCATGTTTTATCCTTGCCGGCCGACCAGATACATTAGAAGGTGGCTGAAGGAAAAAGACAAAGCCGCTGAGCATTAATTCGGCGGCTTTTTTATTTACCCTGAATTACATTGAAGGGTTGAAAGTTATCCACACTTTCGTCTTGATTTTGGCTTAAAATTAGGGTAAAATAAAGGAACGGGATGACTCTGAAAACGCTAAAAATTGAGGCTGAAAAAGCCATTATTGGAGCCCAGGATTTGAAAGGGCTAAACGATGTTTACAAGAAATATTTGGGCAAAGAAGGCGAGCTTACCCGGATTTTGCGTTCCTTGGAAAAGTTACCTAAAGCCAAAAGAGTAAAAGTCGGCAAAGAGACTAACAATTTAAAGAATGTTTTAACAATTAAGTTCGACCAAAGAACTCAGGTTTTAAAAGAAAAAGCGCAGCAAGAGGCCGAAGAGAAGGAATGGATTGATGTTTCCGCTCCCGGTAAGAGGCCGGTTTTGGGCCACTTGCATCCTTTAACCCAAGTCAGAAGAAAAATTGAAGAAATTTTCCAGACCATGGGTTTTGCGGTGGTTGAAGGGCCTGAAATGGAAACAGAATGGTATCATTTTGACGCCCTAAACATTCCTAAAAATCATCCAGCCAGAGATTTGTGGGACACTTTTTATTTGAGAAATGGTTTGCTTTTGAGGGCGCAGACTTCGCCGGTGCAGATTAGATATATGGAAAAGAATAATCCGCCCTTAAGAATTATTGCACCGGGACGCTGTTTTCGTCACGAAGCTACCGACGCCTCACACGAACACACCTTTCATCAAATTGAAGGTTTAGTGGTAGGAAGAGATATTTCTTTGGCAAATTTAAAAGTAGTGCTCGAGTCTTTCATGAAGCGGTTTTTCGGCGAGGGCGTCATTCTCCGTTGGCAGCCGAGTTATTTTCCGTTTGTCGAACCGGGCTTGGAACTTTTGATGAGGTGTTCGGTGTGCCAGGGCAAAGGTTGTTCTACTTGCGGTAATAGCGGTTGGCTGGAAGTCATACCTTGCGGCATGGTCCATCCCAACGTGTTCAAAGCGGCGGGTTATAATCCAAAATTTTGGCAAGGTTTCGCTTTTGGCATGGGTTTAGACAGATTAGCCATGATGAAATATAAGATTAACGACATCAGATTGTTCTGCTCAGGAGATTTAAGATTTTTAAATCAATTTTAATAACGATATTTGGGAGGTTCGACCTCCCGAAATTAACGTAATATTAGGAGGTCGAACCTCCATAAATTAAATCATGATTTTTTCGTATAGCTGGCTAAAAGATTACGTCAAGAATTTACCTAAGCCGGAAAAAGTGGCCGAGCTTTTAACTAGGCATTCTTTTGAAGTAGGAGAAGTTAAGAAGGTTAAAGGTGACTGGACCTTAGACATCGACGTTTTGCCGAATCGGGCGTCTGACTGTTTTTCCCATTGGGGAGTAGCGAGAGAAATAGTAGCAATTACAAATTTAAAATTTAGAGGTTCGACCTCGACCAAATTTGTGCGAGGTCGGACCTCAGCTGATTCCGTTTCGGTGGAGGTGAAAGATAGGATAGCCTGTCCGAGATATACGGTCAAAGTCCTGACCGATGTCAGGGTTGGGCCTTCACCCAAATGGCTGTCGGAGCGTTTGGAGGTTTGCGGTTTGAATTCCATCAACAACATCGTTGATGTTGCCAATTACGTCATGTTGGAAACCGGCCAACCCCTTCACGCTTTCGACGGCAAGAAACTGTCCGGTCAAAAAATCATCGTCAGGTTCGCCAAAAAGGGAGAGAAGATAACTACTTTGGACGGTCAGAAATTCAATCTGGATGCCGGCGTTTTGGTCATTGCCGACGCTCACGACCCCATCGCCATTGCCGGCATCAAGGGTGGAAAATTTCCGGAGATTTCCAAATCAACCAAAGTCGTGATTTTAGAATCGGCCAATTTTAATCCTCAAACAATCAGGCGGGGTTCGCAGAAATTAAACCTGAAAACCGACGCCTCGATACGCTTTGAGCACGGCTTGGATCCTAATTTGACCGAATCGGCCATCAACCGGGCGGCTCAGTTGATTCAAGAGTTGGCGGGCGGCCAGATAGCCAAAGGCTTAATTGACGTCTATCCTCAAAAGACTTATCCCAAAAGAATAAAATTGAATTTGGATTACGTAGAAAGTTTATTGGGAGTCAAAATCCCAGAAAGAGAAATGAAAAATATCCTAAAAAGCCTAAACTTTAAGTTCCACGAGTCCCGGACTCGTGAGATAATGGTGGAAATTCCTACAAGGAGATTAGATATTTTGATTCCCGAGGACTTGATTGAAGAAATTGGTCGAGTCTACGGTTATGATAAGATACTTTCAACTTTTCCAATAGCAGCTCTGGTGCCTCCCCGGAGGAATGAAGAAATATTCTGGGAAGACATGGCTAAGAACATCTTGAAGGAAGCCGGTTTTACCGAGGTTTATAACTATTCTTTCATTGGCGATAGGGAAGTCGGGATTTTTAATTTTAAAGATTCAATCGAATTGAAAAATCCAGTCAGTCTTGAGCAGAGATATTTGCGTCCCAGCCTAATTCCCAATTTATTGAAGAACGTGGAGAAGAATTCCATCAGCTTTTCGGAAATAAAAATCTTTGAACTGGGTAAAATTTTCCGAATGCCCAAATCGGAAGAAAAGATACTGACCGGCGTTATTACCGGCGACGCCTTTTACCAGGCGAAAGGCTTGGTTGACGCTCTTTTGAATAAATTGGGGATAAGCGACATTTGGTACGACGAGTATCGAACTTTGGCGCAGGAAAAAGCGATAGCATTTTGGCATCCGCAGAAGGCCGCCGAGATTAAAGTCGGCCAGGAAAGGGTTGGGTTTCTGGGCGAAATTTCGCCTCGCATTTTGAATGAATTTAAAATAAAATCGAAAATAATCTATTTCGACATCTTTTTTGAAAAATTAGTCAGGCTCGCTTCCGAAGAGCATGAATACCGCCCCCTTTCCAAATTTCCTTCGGCCGTCAGAGATTTGGCGGTTTTGGTGCCTCGGGGCACCAAAGTGGTGGAGGTTCTGAATAAAATCAACGCGGCCGGCGGAAAACTGGTCAGAGACGTTGATTTATTCGATATTTATGAAGGCGAAGAAATGCCCGAAGGCAAGAAAAATTTGGCTTTTCACATTGTTTATCAGGCTGAAGACAGGACGCTTCGAGCCAAAGAAGTTGATGAAATTCATCAAAAAATCATTAAGACCCTAGAAAAAGAACCGACATGGCAAGTAAGAAAATAGAAAAAACAACCAAAAAAGACAGCTCCTACGAAGCCAAAGACATTTATGTTCTGGAGGGTTTGGAGCCGGTGAGGCGCAGGCCGGGCATGTACATCGGTTCAACCGGACCCGACGGCTTGCACCATTTGATTTGGGAGTGCTGCGACAATGCTCTGGATGAATTTATGGCGGGGTACGGCAATCTCATGGAAGTCGTTCTTCTGTCCCAGAATCAGGTCAAGGTGACCGATAACGGCCGAGGCATTCCGGTGGCCCGTCATCCTCAAACCAAAAAATCGGCCTTGGAAACGGTTATGACAACTTTGCATGCGGGAGCCAAGTTCGGCGGCAAATCATACCAGGTGGCTGGCGGGCTGCACGGCGTGGGCGTTTCGGTGGTTTGCGCTTTGTCTCACTGGATGAAAGCCGAAGTCTGCCGGGAGGGCGTTAGATACACTCAAGAATACGCCAAAGGCAAGCCAAAAACAAAAGTCAAAAAGGACGGCAGCTGCCGAAGTACCGGTACGACCATTCTGTTTGAACCTGACCCGGAAATTTTCAAAGAAATAAATTTTGATTTGAAGAGAGTTTTAAATCATCTGCGCCAGCAGGCTTATTTGACGAAAGGCATCAGGATTGTGGTGACTGACAGCCGAACTAGTTCGTCTCAAACCTATTCTTTCCATTTCGAGGGAGGCCTTCGTTCTTACGTCAAACATCTCGTCAGAGGAGCCGATGCCGCTCACCCCAACATTTTCTATACCAGTGGCGAAAAGGAAGGAGTTTTGGTCGAGGCCGCCTTTCAGTATATCAACGAGAGGGAAGCGTACGAGGAAAGTTTTGCCAACAATATCTTCACTGGAGAAGGTGGTACTCACCTGACCGGTTTCAGGGCAGCCTTGACCCGTTCGCTGAATGACTACGCCAGAAAGAACAATCTAATTAAAGAGAGCGAGGAGAACTTGAGCGGCGAAGACGTCAGGGACGGTTTCACCGGCGTAGTTTCCGTTAAAATAAAGGAGCCCCAATTTGAGGGTCAAACCAAAGCCAAGTTAGGCAATCCGGAAGCCAAGACGGCGGTTGAGCAAGTGGTTTCCGATGGTCTTGACGATTTTTTTGAAAGGAATCCGCAGGATGCGAGGGTAATTTTGGAGAAATGTTTGTTGACGGCCAAAGCCAGGAAAGCCGCCAAAGCCGCGCGGCAAACCGTGCTTCGAAAAGGAGCCTTGGACGGCTTGGCTCTGCCCGGCAAGCTGGCTGATTGCGCTTCGAAAAAACCGGAAGAATCAGAATTATATATCGTTGAAGGAGAATCGGCCGGGGGTTCGAGC
>CAYZHR010000046.1:0-5097 GCA_964477885.1 uncultured Candidatus Saccharibacteria bacterium | reverse complement strand
GGACAGTGCCGATTTCGTTGTTGGCGTACATGACGGAAACCAACAAAGTGTCGGGCCCAAGGGCTTTTTCAATGTCGGAAACTTTAACCAACCCTTCTCTGTCCACTGGCAAATAAGTAACCCTCACTCCTTTTTTCTCCAAAATTTGGCAGGGTTCCAAAACGGCGTGGTGTTCGATTTGAGTGGTAATAATATGTAATTTTTGATTTTTGAGATTTGATTTTTGATTTTCTATTAATCCTTGGATAGCCAAATTATCGGCTTCGGTCGCTGAACCGGTAAAAACAATCTCTTGAGGCGAACAGCCCAAAAAATCAGCCACTTTTTTGCGGGCATCGTCAATAGCTCCCAAGGCTCTCTGTCCAAACCCGTGAATAGAGGAAGGATTGCCGAAATCTTTCTTCAGATACGGCAACATGGCCCGCAAAACTTTGGGGTCAACAGGAGTGGTGGCAGCGTAATCTAAGTAGATTTTTGCCATATCACTCATTATAGTGGTTAAATCGATATTTGAAAAGATCTGACCTCACCGGACCCAGAAAAATCATATGAACCTGGCACAAGAAATATTTCAGCCAAGTTTTCAGCCAGCCGTCTCGTTTGAATCTCCTGGGGGAAGCCAAAATTTTAGCCGATTTAAGAACTCCAAATTTGCCAAATTTTCTGCCTCTTCTGATATAATCCAATTCCTCGCCAATTTTTATCTTTTCGTTGAACCCGCCAATTTTCTGATGAATGTCTTTTTTGACTAAAATGATATTCATGGCCTGAGGTAAAAATCTCTCGGTGAGTAAAGAGGGGAAATTATATAAAATTTTAAATGAAAAATTATGAAATTTTTCGTTGGAGTTTAATAAAAAGGTGGCTACCGCTAAGTTTCTTTTTTCAAATTCTTTCAAAAAACCTCCCAGGGAATTATTTTTTAAAATGACATCGGCATCGACAAATAAAATCAGCTCGCCGCGGCAAGCTTCGGCTCCGCGATTTTTCCCGGCAGCGGGAAATCCGCCAGCCACAACTAGGCAGCCGTATTTTTCCGCTATTTCCCTGGTTTTATCTTTTGAGCCGGCATCACTCACAACAATTTCATAATCTTTAAAACTCTGCCTTTTAATTGACTCTAACAATAAAGGCAGGTATTTTTCCTCGTTCAACGTTGGAATAACGATTGAGAGCATATTATTTTCTCATTTTGGGAGTGTGCCAAAAGCCAAGGTATCTGCCCCATAGCCAGCGAGTTTGAGCTTCTAGGGAAGGCAAGGCGGTGAAAAATATCATAATGGCCGGCAGCAAAACCCATTCTAAAACCAGAAACAAATATTTTCTTTTGCCATAGTCAGGGGGCTTGGGAGGCAAAAGCATAATGCTGAAGTAAGCAGAAGCAATTAAACCGATCATGCCCAATGTCAGGATGTTGCGGGTAAAATTGGGCAAACTGTAAGAAAGCAAAGTTTGGCGAAAGGCTTCCCCGCCCAAAACGATCGGCAGCCAACCCAATAATAAAATGACGAAAGAGGCGGTCGCCCAAGACCAATGAGTTTCCAGAACGACGAAAAACCAATGCAGTTTTTTAGTTAAAGGAATCTTTTTGTTCTTTAAAAACCCGAACAAAAAATAAGGGATGTCGCCCACGCCGTAAGCCCACCGTCTCTGCTGTTTATAGACGTTTTTCATGGTTTTCCAAAGTGTCGGGGCAACATTGGCATCCATCGAAATGGGATAATACAAAGGAACAGTCTGATAATCGCCGTCGTATTTCAGAAAACACTGCCAGAGTATGCGGGAATCGTCGGAAACAACGTTAGTCTGACGGAAATCAACGTCAACGAGCGCCTGGAAAGACATGGCATGGGAAGAAAAAGTCAAAAGCTTCTCCGGCCTTTCCTGACACATCATCTCCCAAAAAGAAGCGGAAAAGGCAAATAAGCGGGAAACCGGCGTAGCCTGCCAAACATTGTTGATAAAAAGAGGAACCGGCTGAAAACTGGTTCGGGTGGGAGATGCAACGCTTAAATAGTGATAAGCCAAACAGCTGAAATATTTCGGAAAACAGCAGGTGTCGGCGTCCAAAGAAGAAACGATAACGTTCTCATAAGGAATTTTTAAAGGGTCAACGATTTTTTCCTTGGCCTCTCTACTCCCCCAGGCATCGTTTGATCCCTTGCCGGCGATTTCTCCCGGCAAATCTTTAGGATGATAAGTGATTAGAAACTTGAAAAATTTGCCGCTAAACTCTTTTTCCAGAGCGCTGGCCACTTCTCTGGTTTTTTCCCCGCCTGCTTCTTCGCACGTTAAAACTACGATTATTCTGTCTTTCGGCCAATCGCTATCCAATAACGACTGAAAAGAAGATTTAACGATATTAAACGGCTCTTGGTAAAGGGGGAGAATAACCAGCTGATAAATTTTGCGCCAGTTTTTAAATTTCTCCAATTTCTTCAGCCAGTCAATCTTTTCGTTTTTCCTCATTTGCCGATAGCAGGCGTTGAGATGGAAAGAAAAATAAACGGCCCGGAAAAGCCAATAAATAACGAAAACGATGATAAAAACGGCCATCCAAACCGGCTTCAGCCAAGAAAGCAGAATCACCAAAATTAAAGTCAGCCAGCTTAAAGCCCCGGGAAAAATCTCCAGGGCCCGATAAATCATTTTTTCTTTTTTGTTTTTAAGGTCGGCTGCCCGACCAATTTTCAAATAATAAGGAATCATCTTGTTTGTTGATGTCGGAGATCAACAATTCAGAATAGTTTTTGGGCCTCATCCCAGATTTCGGGCCTGTCCTGTTTCACTTTCATCCAATACCACCATTCAGCCCCCCAGAGATAATGCGTATCTAAACCGGTTTTTTTGGCAAATTCAATATTGTATTTAAACTGCTCTAAATTCATCGTCTTCTCCTGCTCCTCGAGCGGGGAATCGTAAAGAAGTTTCGGCCCCCAGGGTTCAGCTTGCAATTCAACGCCAATTACTTCCTTGTTAAATAATTTCCTGACTATCTCCGCCTTGCGGTGATAAAAAACCGGCGGGAAGAAATAGGTCAGATAGATGCCGACTTGGTGAACCCAAACTTTTTTATACATGGTCACCCCGACTATGTCGCCGTAACTGGCTGCCATAACCCAGAGCGGATATTCGCCCGACTCGGAAATAACAACCGGCCGGGAGCGCTCATCCAGTGATTTTACCAAATCAATTTCTTTTTTCAAAAAATCCCTATCGGTCCAGGGGCATTCGCCGAAAGGAAAAAACGGTTCGTTTTCCACCTGCCAAGCCCAAATAGCATCGGAGTCCCGGTAATGCAAGACAATGTTTTCAATCAGTTTTGAAATTCTTTCCTGTTGTTCTATTTTGCTCATTCCTGCGGCCCAGCCGGGAATGTGACATTCCGGCCAACGGGGGGCTTTCATGCCGACCACCAAAAGCAATTTTACTTGCGCCTCTTCCGCTTTTTGGATTTGCCAGTCCAAGTCGTTGAAATTGTATTTCCCTTCTTCGTTTTCAACCAAATCCCAATAAACGGCCAATTTTATGTTTTTTACCCCCAGGTCATCTATCAAGGAAACGTAAGTTTTCTTCCAATCCAGCCCCAAAAACTCAGCGTGTTTCTGGGAAAAATTAACTCCCCAGGTAATGCTTTCGGCTGGCTCGGTTGTGCCAATAAAAAGGTAGCCGGCAAAAAGCAAAAGAAAAATCAATATTCCCAGTAAAGTTTTCTTCAAAAATTTTCTCATTTATCTTAAAGCTAAAATCGCCAGCCCCCCGCCAATAAGCAAAATGGCTATAATTTTTTGTGCCAAAATACTGCCGCTCATTTCTTCCTTCAAAAGGTGAGGTAATTTTTTGGCTAAAACAAAAACGAAGAACAGCAAAAAAACATATCTTATTCCCTCAAGAGCGTTAACTAACGGAACTTGCGACGGTTCAGCCAGGAAAACGGCGTAGTATAAAGAACCTATTCCCAGGCCTCCGAAAATCTGGCCCAAAATAAACAATTTGGATATTTTTTGTGTTGGTCTTTGAGAAAAAATAAGTTTTCTGGTTTCGGAAAAGAATAGAAAGCTAACTGCTCCCAATCCTCCGCCAATCAATAGTAGAAAAACTCCGTTTAAAAACGCAGTATCTAAAAAAACAAGTTTAATTAAAAAATAAGTTGCAGCAAATAAAAAAGCGGTAATTATTGGATTTTTCAAATCTTTAAAAGAAAATATTATAATGGAAAACTTCTTAAGGGAAATCAAAACCGAACCTAAAACCAAACAAATAAACGCAGCTAATCGTATTGGATCTAATATTTCTTGATTGGGGGTAATAAGGAAAAAAAACAAAAAAGAAAAGATTGGCAAAAAACCGCCGATAGTCGGTATCGTCCTGGAAACTTCGCTCTCCATTATGCTCTTGCATAAAAACAAAATGGCAAAAGTTCTGATGAATCCTGCCGCCAATCCTAAAAAGATGACGAGATTAAGCTCCGCCGGAATCGCCACAAAAGGAATCAACAGTAAGCCAGCCAAACACCAAAGCATGCTAACATAAAAAGTATAAACTTTCGGATGCGGTATGGAACCGACTAAAAAATAGCGATCGAACAAAGAAACAATCGCCAGAAGAAAATAAGCCGATATAGTAACAACTAACCAAGACATATCTTTTCAATCTTAAAAGTTCCTAATTTTTCACCTTCAATAAAGCCCTCCATGGCGGCCTCGGCCAGATAGCCCTGATTTAGCCAATCAAACAGCCATTGATAAGTGTATCTGGGGTTTTCTTGTGATAATCCGAAACCTGACTTCAAAAGCCATCTCATATTAAATTCTTCCTGGGAGCCGATCGGCGGAGCGATGACAATAGGCAGACCCAAAGCGGAATAAAAAGAAAGTTCCGATGGCTTGGTCCAGAGAATATCGGTTTTTCTCAAACTCTCGTTGAATTTTTGAAAATAACTTTCGATCTTGTCCCCGAAAATAATTTCCGCATTCTGGTGGTCTTTCAGCTTTAATTTGGCCAAATTCTGTTCAAAATATTTCTTGACCTTTTTTCTCACCCCAGCCACTAAAATCACCTTAATCTCGCCAGCCCAGATTTTAACGGCCAAAGATT
>CAYZHR010000045.1:3351-5320 GCA_964477885.1 uncultured Candidatus Saccharibacteria bacterium | reverse complement strand
AAGCGGCGGAAGAACTTTGCCGGTCGTCTTGAAAAACTTTTTTTTCTTTTCCCTCTCGCCCAAGATTTATCTTTGGAAGAAGAAAACCGGAGGCCTGCCGCCCAAACTAATTGAAAAGGCGCCGGAGGCCAAAGAAGAAGTGCCCGTGCCGACTATCGCTGGCAAAAGTCGTTTAAATACGCTTTCAACCCAAGTTGAAATAAAAACAAAATAGGTATGTCAGGCGTTACGCAACAATTTTTAGAAATTGACCAAATCAGGGAAGGAGTGATTATTTTGAGAAATAAAGCTTTGCGGGGGGTGATGATGGTTTCCTCTCTGAATTTCGCTTTGAAGTCGGAAGAGGAGCAGTCAGCCATCATTTACCAGTTCCAAAACTTCTTAAACTCTTTGGATTTTTCCTGCCAGATCGTCATTCAATCAAGGAAAATCAATATCACCGGCTACATCGACAAATTAAAAGAATTGGAATCAAGGCAGCCCAACGAACTTTTGAAAATCCAGACGGTCGAGTACCGAAAGTTCGTCGAAGATATAATAACTGGCGCTCCTCCGGCCGGCAAATACGGCGCCATTATGACTAAATCCTTTTATGTGGTCGTACCTTTCACTCTTTTGGAGTCCACGGGAACGTCCCCCAAACAATTGCTCCGGGCGCCGAAAATCCCCACTTTGACCGAAGAAGAATTCCAAAGATGCAAACAGCAGCTCTGGCAGAGAATGGAATACGTGGCTTTAGGCTTGAGAAGAACGGGCCTGCAAGCCATCCCCTTGACCACCCCCGAATTGATTGAGCTTTTCTGGACTTTGCACCATCCCAAGAGGGCGGAAGTCGGCTATTACCCGGAAATTCCGCCGGAGTTATCAAGGTGATTAAATGATATGCGATTGCCTTTTTTAAAGAAACAAAAGAAAAAAGAATTTATTCCTCAACTTTTTGAAGGAGAAACCATCAGCGCAGTTGACATTGCCGCTCCTTCTTCTATCGAGATTAAAACCTCTTATTTGAAGCTGGACGAAAGGTTCGTCCAATCCTATTTCATTTTTTCTTATCCTCGTTATCTGACCACCGCCTGGTTCGCTCCAGTCATCAACCTGGACATCCCCATGGACATCAGTTTTTTCATCCACCCGATTGATGCCGGGCTAATCTTGAAACAATTAAGGAGGAGGGTAACGGAGGTGCAGGCCGAACTGATGGAAAGGGAAGAAAAAGGGTTAGTCAGAGACCCGGCGCTCGAAACGGCCTACAGAGATATCGAAGAATTAAGAGACAGACTGCAAACCGCCCAGGAAAGAATGTTCAAGCTGGGGCTGTATCTGACCGTCTACGCTGACAGTGAAAAAGAATTGAGGGACATTGAAACCACTTTGCGTTCCATGTTGGAATCCAAGTTAATCTACATTAAACCGGCCCTCTACCAGCAAAAGGAAGGTTTTACCTCCACTTCTCCTTACGGCCTCGACAAATTGGGAGTGCACGCCCCAATGAACACCGGACCCTTATCCAGCGTCTTTCCTTTTGTTTCTTTTGATTTGAGTTCCAATGAAGGAATCCTCTACGGCATCAACCAGCACAACAATTCCTTGGTTCTTTTCGACAGATTTTCTCTGGAAAATGCCAATATGACTGTTTTCGGCACAGCCGGTTCGGGTAAATCGTACATGATTAAGTTGGAAGTTTTACGCTCTCTAATGCTAGGTGTGAATGTAATAATTATTGATCCGGAGAACGAATACGAAACCTTGTCAGAGGCGGCCGGCGGTTCTTTTTTCAAAATGTCCCTGGGCAGCGCTTCCAGAATCAACCCTTTTGAATTGTCCATCCCCGGAGAAGACGAAAAACCGGCTGACGTTCTGCGCTCCAACATCATCAACCTGGTGGGGCTGATGCGGTTGATGCTGGGAGGATTGACTCCCGAAGAAGACGCCATTATGGACAGGGCCCTGACTGAAACTTACGCTGCCA
>CAYZHR010000045.1:0-3251 GCA_964477885.1 uncultured Candidatus Saccharibacteria bacterium | reverse complement strand
ACTCCCGAAGAAGACGCCATTATGGACAGGGCCCTGACTGAAACTTACGCTGCCAAAGACATCACCCCTGAATCGGACTTTTCCAAAGCCAGTCCTCCTTTAATGTCGGACTTGGAAGCTATTTTGGAAAATATGGAAGGGGGAGAATCTTTGGTCAGACGGGTCAGAAAATACACCAAAGGCACTTACGCCAATTTTTTCAACAAACCCTCGACCGTCAATATGGACAACGCTCTCGTGGTTTTCGGCATTAGAGACATGGAAGAAGGGTTAAGACCTATGGCGATGTATATTATTATGAGGTACATCTGGAATAAAATCCGCTCCGAACTGAAAAAGAGGATACTCGTCGTGGATGAGGCTTGGTGGCTGATGCAGTCGGAAGACGGCGCTTCTTTCTTATATGGTTTAGCCAAAAGGGCCAGGAAATACTGGCTTGGGGTTACCACCATCACCCAGGACGTCAACGATTTCATGAAGTCTGACTACGGCAAGCCGATTATTACTAACTCCGCCTTACTCCTTTTGATGAAACAAAGCCCGGCCACGGTTGAAACGGTCAAGCAAACTTTCAATTTGACCGATTGGGAAAAAGAACTGCTTTTGGGAACGGCGGTAGGGGAAGGCATCTTTTTTGCCGGTCAGAAACATGTGGCCATTAACATCGTGGCTTCTCCCTACGAAGACAAGTTTATTACCACTGCTCCCGAAGAAGTGAAGAGAATTAAGGAAGAAAGAAAAAAACTAGCTCAAGAATAAAAACATGCCGGAAAAAACTCCAGCCCCACCCGAATCAGTCCAAACTGGGAGTACTCCTGAGCCCGCCGCTAAAAAAGGTAAAACGCCGGGAAAATGGTTCCAGAAAATCCCAAAAGGCGTTCTTTTTTCGCCGGGAGGAGCGGTTTTAATTTTTTTTGCCGGTATTATGGAAATTATTGATTGGATTCCCCTGCCTGGACTCGATTCTTTAACTTGGGAATTAATTTTAGAATTAATTTTTATTATATTTCTGGTTATTATTGCCAAAGTTTCTCTCAAAAGTCTAATTATCCCTTTTATTATCGAACGACTTCCAGTGATAAGCGATATTTTGCCAACTTGGTTGTTACGAATGTTTCTTTAGTCCTTATTTTAAACTAAAAACTACCCTTTTCTGGTAGTTTTATTTTTGTTTTCCAAGAAATAGATTATGAAAAGTATGACGCTTAATCTTCGTCTCGCTCGTCCCAAAAGTCCTCGTAATCCTGGCCAGTCCAATCTTTAAGTTTTTTGACTCGGCGTGTTTCCCTGCCCCAGCCACCGCTAAGGAGCCAAAATAAACCAAAGACAATTGCGACCAAGATAAATAAAGAAGCAAGAACCGTCTGCCAATTCTGTACGAGGTACCATATAAGCCAGCCAGCAAAACATCCAATTACCACTATTACAACTAACACTTTGAATTTTGACCGCCAGGCGATAATTAAATAAATAAGAACAACAGAAACTATTATAAGGGCTATTGAAGCAATAAGACCAAGTACTATCCTTAATAAGACGTCCACGCCTTTACCTCCTTTGCTTTTTTATCCAATTAAATTGTAGAGAACTATCGTACCTTAATTATACCTCTTACCCCCATTTTGTCAAGGTTTTAAAATCAAAAATAGCCCTATCGGATCATATCTTTACTCCACTTTTCTTGATAATTTCGTCTGCTTTCATTTTGGTTAATTCACGCCAGGTCACTTTTGAAAAGTTTTTTCTCATTGACTCAACAATATATACGCCCAATTTATATCCAATCCACCTCGGCAGTTTTCCTCTCCCAAAAAACCATTCGCTGTGATTATATGTGAGATCATTTTTCTTATTCCTCTTTTTGATAGTTTCTAAAAAATCAGAAATTTCTCTTTTATTCCACTGTGCCCACGGAGGAATAATTTTTTTCCATTGTTCTTTCTCAAATACTGATGCTAATCCTTCAGTTACAACAACTTCGGGGAGAATCTTACCAAACCCAACCGATCTCCAGCGTGCGACGTGGTTCATTTCATGATATATCGTTCCTGGTATCAGGTTATTAATAATAAATTCAAAGCTATTATTCTTATTTTTTGGGTCAATATAAATTTGTATCCAATCGCCTGAAGACGCATAGCCGTCTTCGCCTCTTTCTGGCATCGCCCAATTCGACTTAGGGTAGACTGTTATTGTAACGAAGGGTATATTTAAAACCCTACCGGCAATTAAAGCGTGTTTTCTGATAATTTTATCTAATAAATTCTTTTGTTTAAAAGAAATATCGGGATCGGTTTTTACATAATTTATATTAATTTGTGTTTCCATAATTGCTTTATAAACCTCTATATATAAAATACCCCTTGCGACAGAATGTCGCAAGGGGTATGGCGACTCGGGGGTCCGACTACGTTAGCCCGGCCCCGGGCCGGGTGCACAGTGAGTGGGAAAAAATTTCCCGCCGCTGTGACCACAGGTCCCACCGCATCCGTTACCGCAAGCACAACCTTCGCCGCAGTTTACGTACTGGAATTCGTTTTCGAGATACGGCACGACCTTTACCCTGGCAACCACCTTTTTCTCCTTGCGCATAAGTTTCACCTCCTTTCTTAGGCAAAGAAATGCGGTTGGCTAGGAAAATTCCAATGCCACTTTAATCCTAATGCGTCAAGGCGCGGAGGTAATGTATACATACTTTTTGCACTTTTCTGGTAATTTAAGGGCATATGAAAACTATGCCCAACTCCACTCAAGAAGAGAAATATCGCTGGATAAAGCCAATACTGGCTGGAGAGATAGCTATCAAGGATATGGCTAAGGTTTGTCCCTTCTCTGAAAGAGCTCTCAAGTACTGGTTGGTAGCTTACAGGAAGTATGGCCTGGAAGGTTTGCAGAACAGGTCCACTCGTCCCAAGACCCATCCTCGAGAAACACCCATCCGGATTAAAGAGAGAGTGATTGAAATGAGGAAGGAAAAGAAGAAGTGTACTCTGAAGCTGCAGTGGGATTTAGAGGAAGAAGGCATTAGCATCCATTTCCAGACAATCCAGAAAATAATTAAAAAAGAAGGACTGACGAGAAAGTACAGAGTGAGGAAGATTAAGTACAAGTATGTTAGAATTCCTCTAAAGAAGGGTGAGTTGGTGGAGCTCGATGTCAAATGGGTTCCTGATAAAATAAGAGGATTGAGATGTTTCAATTTACAGCCATTGATTGTGCCAGTAGGTGGCGATACCTGCAGGCGTACGAGG
>CAYZHR010000044.1:2740-5406 GCA_964477885.1 uncultured Candidatus Saccharibacteria bacterium | reverse complement strand
AATCTTTTAGAGGGGCGGTAAGTTTTTCGGCCAATAAAACTAGCCAGTTTTTCCAGAAAGCCCGGGGGTCGCGGAAAGCCCAGCCGCCTATTCTATAAATAATTTTCAATTTACAATTTTTAATTTTCAATAATAAACTGGCAATAGAGCCCAGAAGGCCGGCGGTGGTGGAGCATAAAAACAAAACATCCGGCTTCTCTCTTTTGAGCAGATTGCGGATTTCTAAAATAGCCAAGATTATTTGCCACGGCCAAGGTACCCTTTTCATTTGTTTAAGATACAGACGTCGGACGTCTGTATCTTTGAGTTTTTGGAAAAGTTCGCTGTCGCCCTCGCCAGCCGCCACCAAAATGTCGTATTCGGTTTTATCCAAACCGCGCGCCACTTCAAAAATATAGCGCTGGGCGCCGCCCATTTCCGACTGAGTGACAATGAATAATATTTTTTTCATAAACAATATACAGCCTTATTTTAGATTAAAATCGGTAGAATTAAAAGGGTTGACCCCGTTAGAAGTCCTATGACAGAAAAAATTTAAGCTAAATTTTTTCTGCTGTACCTAAAATAGAGTTTTGACTGTATATTTAAGGAATGCACATAATTTAAGAACTTTAATCCAGTAAAAACAGACTTCTAACGGGGTTGACTTTTTTGGGCGGTCAGCTATATAATGGTATATAGGCTTATAATAAGCCTGATAAAAATTGCCTTACATGGATGATTATAAACAAAGAAAAACCAGAGACAAAAAAGGAAGATTTATAAAAGGCATTCATTATGCGCCTAAGACAGAATTTAAGAAAGGTGAACCGCCAAAGAATTTCGGAAGGGGACAATTAATATTAAAACATTAAAAGAAGCATTTTATTGTAAAGAGTTATGGGATACAAATAATGGGTTGACACTTTGTCGGCAGTGTCACGATTTTACAAAACCGGGGAGACCAAAAACAAAAATATGTACAAACGTTTTACACGTTGCGGAATAATTGGCGTCGGCATGGTGGGAGGGGCTATGCAGCGCTATTTCGAGAAGAAAGAAGGCATAGAGCTTTTTTTGTACGACAACGGCCGAAACCTCGGCTCGCCCGAAGACATCAATAAAGCCGAAATCGTTTTTATTTGCGTGCCCACGCCCTACCTGAAAGATGGCAAAGGGTTCGATTTGTCTTACGTAGAGGAGTCTTTCAATATGTTGCAGGGAGAAAAAGTGGTGGTGATAAAATCAACCGTCATGCCAGGGACCACCGAAATACTGCAGCAAAAATATCCCCAGCATAAGGTTTTAATGAACCCGGAGTTTTTGACCGAAGAAACCGCCGACCAGGACATGGCTTATCCCGACCGGCAACTTATCGGCTATACTGAAAAAAGCCACGAGGTGGCCGGAGACGTGATGCAATTATTACCCTTAGCTCCTTTTGAGAGAATCCTGCCGTCAACCGAAGCGGAACTTGTGAAGTATTTCGGCAACACTTGGTTTTCAGTCAAGGTTAGTTTCGCCAACCAGATGTACGATTTGTGTCAGGCTTTGGGGATTGATTATGACAGAATGGTGGAGGCGGCGGCAGCCGACAAAAGAATCGGCCGCACCCATTTGAACATATTTCATAAGGGCTATCGGGGATATGGGGGGAAATGTTTGCCGAAGGACATTAAGGCTTTGATACAATTGGCCGATGTCAAGGGTGTCAATTTAAAAATGCACAAGGTGGCCGAGGAAATCAACAACGAACTGATGAAACAGCAGGGGATTGCCGACCCGGAGAAATACGGGATAAGAAAAACATTTTAATAAATTAAAATTTTGCTTAATGGCTAAAATAATTGTGACCGGCGGCGCCGGCTTTATCGGCTCTCATTTGGTTGATGCTTTGATTGAGAAAGGAAACGAAGTTCTGATAATTGACAATTTAAGCACCGGCAAAAGGGAATACGTCAATCCCAAAGCCAAATTTCACGAGTTGGACCTTCGTGACTTTGATAAAATCCGGCCTCTTTTTGCCGGCGTTGATTTTGTTTTCCATGAAGCTGCTTTGCCGCGTGTCCCCCTTTCAATCGAGAAACCGAAGGAGACGAACGATATCAATGTTGGCGGAACCATCAACACCTTGATCGCCGCCAAGGAGGCAAAGGTGAAGAAACTTATTTATGCTGCTTCATCTTCCGCTTACGGCAACAAAACAGAGTTACCTTTGAAAGAAGATATGCCTTGTTCTCCTTACAGCCCTTACGGTTTGCAGAAATATGTCGGAGAGCTTTATTGCAAAGTCTTTTACGAGATTTATGGATTACCGACAGTTTCTTTGCGTTATTTCAATGTTTTCGGACCTCGTCAGCCGGAGGAAGGCGCTTATACGCCGGTTATCGGTCTTTTCTTAACCCAGAAGGCTAAAGGAGAAAAATTAACCATTACTGAAGACGGCAACCAGACTCGCGACTGGACCCATGTGGCTGATGTGGTGAGGGCAAATATTGCAGCCATGGAATCAAAAAAAGTAGGCAAAGGGGAGGTTGTTAATATTGGCGGAGGCAAGAATTATACTGTTAACGAAGTCGCTCAATTAATTGGCGGTGAAATTACCTACATTCCGCCCCGGTTGGGAGACATTCGGGACACCTTGGCCGATATCAGCAAAGCCAAAGAACTTTTGGGCTGGCAGCCAA
>CAYZHR010000044.1:0-2640 GCA_964477885.1 uncultured Candidatus Saccharibacteria bacterium | reverse complement strand
GATGATTTATCAACCGGCGATCTCAAAAATATTAATCACCTTAAACGAAACAAGAATTTTCATTTTATCAAAGGAACTGTTTTAGACAGAAGAAAAATGGAGAGATTGGTTAGGAAAGTCGGGCAGATTTATCATTTGGCGGCGGCCGTCGGAGTGAAGCGAGTCATGGAAAAACCGCTGGATTCTTTTCTTAATAATCTGCGGGGCACCGAAATTGTTTTAGACTTAGCCGCCAAACACAAAGTACCCCTTCTTTTTACTTCTTCCTCCGAAGTTTACGGAAAAGCGGATCATTTGCCCTTTAAAGAAGACAGCGACCGAGTTTATGGCTCAGCTTACAACGACCGCTGGGGCTATGCTCTGTCCAAGGGGAGCGACGAATTTTTGGCTCTGGCTTATTTTAGGGAGAAGAAGCTGCCGGTTGTCATTGTTCGTCTTTTCAACGTTATCGGTCCCAGGCAAACCGAGGCCTACGGCATGGTGGCTCCTCGTTTCGTCCAGCAGGCTTTATCGGGCAAGCCGTTGACCGTTTACGGTGACGGCTACCAAACCAGGTGTTTTGCTGATGTGGAAGATGTGACTGAAGCCCTGATCGATTTGATGAATCACCCCAAAGCGATCGGCCAGATTTTTAATCTGGGTTCGACCGAAGAGATCACCATCAAGGAATTGGCTCAGCGAGTGAAAAGACTGACGCAGAGCCAATCAAGAATTAGCTTCGTTCCTTTCGCTAAAGTCTACGGTCCGGGGTTTGAGGATATGGCTCACCGTAAGCCCTCACTCGCCAAAATAACGAAACTGATCGGCTACAAACCCAAAATAAATTTAGGCCAAAGTCTTTTAAAAATTATTGAGTATTATGAAAAATAAGATATGTTTTGTTTCAGTGGATGTTGAAAACGGCCTTGAGGATTTTGATAAAATTTTAGATACCTTTAAAAAAAACAATCTTCCCGCCACCCTTTTCGTCACTGGTGAAGTTCTAGCGAAGCATGGCCAATTGGTTAAGGAGTGGTCAGAAGATTACGAAATCGCTTGTCATTCTTTCACTCATCGTTTTTGGAATACATTGAGCCCAGAAGAAAGAAAAAATGAATTGGAAGATTTCATCAATCTTTACCAGAAAATCTTCCAAAGAAAACCTTTAGGATTTCGAGCCCCTTCCCATATTATTGACGCAGCGGGTTTGAAACTTTTAGAGGAAAAAGGGTTTCTCTACGATTCCAGCATACTGCCTCATTATCCGCCTTTTAAAAAATATCGAGGGTATCTTGGCAGAAAACCTTTGAATATTCATTTCATAGGGGGACTGTTGGAAACTCCGGTCAGGGGACAAGTTTTCGGCATCCCTTTGGCCGGAGCCTGGATTAGTAAACTGCCCTTTTTCCTTTATCAAATTTTATTTCTTATTTACCAGCCGTCTTTTATCACCTTAAATATGCATTCGTGGGATGTGAGCGACAATCGATTTCTTGGCAAATTAAAAAAAATAATAAGACTGTTAGAAAAGAAAAACTATTTGTTTTTAAATGGAGAGCAAATTCTTAAAAATCGAAAATAAAAACGAATGGCAGGATTTGCTGGACAAAGTCTTATTTAAGACTTTTTTTCATTTTTGGGAGTGGGAAGAATTCTTGGAGAAAACTTTTTCTTGGCTGAGATTCGAACGTTATTCATATCAAGACAAAGCCATTTTAAGTCTGGCCCGGGCTAGAGGCAAGCTGATTTCTCATCCTTTTTGCGAATACGGCGGACCACTACCTTTGATTGAGAAGATAGACGGACGGGCTTTTTCCCGGGATTTGCTGGAGCAGTTCAAAGATATCCATTTGAAAATTAGCTTTCATCCTCAGCTTTTGAAGTACTTTCAAGGTATGGAATTCCCCGAAAACCAGCGGGAAACTTTCTTTTTCGAAGACGTAGACAAGAAAACTTCTGATGAACTTTGGCAGACTATCGACCGAAATCGCCACCGCTCCATCAAACAGGCCGAGTCCCAGAATTTCAAAACAGAAGAGTGCAACAATTTAAAAGACCTTAAGGAGCTTTACGCGCTTTACGTTAAAAATCTTAAACAGCACCGGGCCTTGCCTTACCCTTTTTCCTTTTTTAAGTTTTTTATGGCGAGACCCGACATAAGAATATCCTTATTGAAAACGCCTTCAGGCAAACTGGTCGGCGGCAATATCTTTGTTTTGTACAACCAGATCAGCCATTCTTTTTTGTGCGGTTTTCAGGAAAAGTACAAGAAACTGGGAGTTCATTCTTTGGTGCTTTGGCAAGAGATAGAAAAGAGCCGCGAGAGCGGCCTTAAGGCGTTTGATTTCGGCGCCACCAAGAAGGATTCCTCCATCAAAGAATTCAAAAACCGCTGGGGAGCTAAGCTTTATCCTATTCAAGAACTGAAAAATTACAGCGGCGATTCAAAAATGAGGGACAGCTGGTTGAGGGATGTTTGGGGCCGTTTGCCGGTGCTTTTAATTAAAAAATTAAGTCCCTATTTATTAAAATATAAATTATAAATATCGTGGAGGTTCGACCTCCCGAAATTTACGCAATATTATAGGAGGTCGGACCTCCTAAAATCTGAAACTTATGTATTTCGTTCATCCTCAAATCAAACTAAGTCGGGCCGCCAAA
>CAYZHR010000043.1:0-5406 GCA_964477885.1 uncultured Candidatus Saccharibacteria bacterium | reverse complement strand
CTTTTTTGACCTGGCGGGTGCTGGCGGAAAATTCTTCATCAAGGGATTCAGTTTCCTATTTGGCAAAGCGATTTTTTTACTCCCTTTGCTTTTAGTTTTGGGAGGGCTGGCTTTTTTCAGCCGGAAATACAAAAACAAATGGCCTATAATTTTAGCTCTTTCACTTTTAGCTTTGGGAATCTCCGGCACTTTTGAACTTTTTAACCACGACGGGAGACAAGGCGGCTGGGCGGGCTATTTGATTTCTTGGCCTTTTCTGAAAACCTTTGGCGCGATAGCGACCCAAGTCATTTTGGGAGGGTTGATTGCTATCGGGGCAGGGATTCTTTGGCAATTTTTATATCGGCCCAAGCCCTCCGCCGCTCAAGCTTTGGAGGTTAAAAAAGAAAAAGAGCCAACTTTCATTAAGAGAATTTTCGGACCGAAATTCAAAGTAACGCCGCTTGAATCTCTGCCACCCTTGGAAATGAAAATAGAAAACAAGATGGACGCGAAAGAAAAATCTTCTCCTTTTGATTTAAAGACTAAACCGCTCGAAGCCTCTTGGGCTAAAGACTACAGGCTTCCTCCACTTGACCTGCTGGAGTCAGACAAAGGAGTGCCGACGGCCGGCGACATCAGAATCAATTCCGCCATCATTAAAAGAACCCTTCAGAATTTCGACATCCAAGTTGAAATGTCAGGAGTCAATATCGGTCCGACCGTTACTCAATACACTTTGAAGCCGGCGGAAGGAGTCAAGTTGTCAAAAATTACCTCTTTGAGCAACGATTTATCTTTGGCTTTAGCTTCTCATCCCATCAGGATTGAAGCTCCGATTCCCGGCAAACCTTTGATCGGCATTGAAGTGCCCAATAAAGCCAGAACCTTGGTCAGGCTGAGGAATTTGATAGAACATCAGAACTTCCAAAACTCCATTTCCAGTTTGACGTTAGCCTTGGGGAGGGATGTTTCCGGCGTGCCGGTTTTTGCCGATTTGGCTCGTATGCCCCATCTTTTGGTGGCCGGTTCCACCGGCACCGGCAAAACTTGCGCTGCTGACACTCTGGTGTTTACCGAAAAAGGCCTCTTAACTTTTGAGGAACTTTATCCTTTACCTTTAAATAGTGAAGCCGATTTTGAAATTAAGGTTGTGAGTAGAGATGGGATTGAAACCACTAAGAAAATCTATAATAACGGGATTTGTCAATTCTACAAATTATTCACTAATCGAGGTTATCAAATTGAGGCAACAGCCGAACACCCTCTTTGGGTTATAGACAGAGCAGGTGTTTGTGGCTGGAAACCGGCCACCGCCATTAAAGAAGGTGACTATGTAGCCATTAGTCGGGAGCCTGCTCTTTTTGGCAACAAAGTTGACATTTCTAATTTTAAACCGAGCGAAATTAAAGCTTACCATAAAAAAGTTTCTTTCCCTCTAAAAATGACCCCAAAGTTAGCTCAGTTTTTAGGATTATTAACTGCTGATGGTTGCCTTTCAGTAGAAAGGAAGGCGATTCATAGAATAACTTATACTCAAGCCAATGCAGATTTACTTTCCTTATTTAAAAAATCCCTTAAAGAGCTTTTCAGAATTACTCAGTTCATAGAGAAAACAAGTGGTTCTAATCCAAATAATAAAGCCAAAGAGATTGTTGTGAATAGCAAGCACGTCAAAGAGTTTTTGGTTTATTTGGGAATGGATTCTCTTAAATCACCTCAAAAGGTAATGCCTCGGGCAATTAGGGAAGCTCCAAAAGAAGCAGTCCGTGCTTACCTACAAGCTCTCTTTGATAATGATGGATATGTTGGAAAAGAGTCTATTGAGCTCACTTTGAGTAGTGAAAAATTAATCTCCCAAGTTCAGATAATGCTTTTAAACTTCGAGATAATTTCTTCATTAAAATTGAAGGTGGTAAAAAATTATGCCCAAAATAAATATTTCCGACTTTCTATTTATGGCGAGGAGGCCAGGAAATTCATTAAAGAAATTGGTTTTATCAGAAAGGGGAAATATGAAAAAGCTAAAAATCTCCTCAAGCTATCTTCAAATCCCAATGTCGATTTGATTCCTCATCTATCTTCCTTGCTTAAAACTCTAGCCCATAAGTATCTTAATTATTTTGCTCATTTAACTAACAAAGGATGGCAATACCAATCAGGGATTTTAATTCCTAAATATGCTTTTAGTTCTTTAAAGAGTTATAATTCAGGCGAAAGAACGCCTAGTTATCAGGCAGTACAAAGAATTCTTGATTTCTATCAGCCAATTTCCAAAGAGGTAGAGTACCAAAAGTTAAGGGAGGCTTCGGAGAGGAATTTTTATTGGGATAAAGTGGCAAAAATAGATCGAACTTCTGGTATTGGTTACGACTTTTTTGTGCCAGGTTCAGATTCTTTTACAGGAAACGGTTTTATTAATCATAATACCATCTGTCTTAATAGCATTATTCTAAGCTTGCTTTATCAGAACTCGCCGGAGATTCTAAGGTTCATTTTAATCGATCCCAAGCGGGTGGAATTTCCGGTGTACAACGAATTGCCTCACCTTTTAACGCCGGTTATTTTCGATGCCCAGAGAACCATTAATACCTTGAAATGGTTGATCGGTGAAATGGAAAGAAGGTTTGACGTTTTGTCTCAAGACCATTCGAGAGATATTGTTGGTTACAACGAGTCAATGTTGAAGCAAGGGTTGCCGCCCATGCCCTACATTGTTCTAGTGATTGACGAGTTAGCCGATTTAATGGCTGCCCGTGGCCGAGAGGTAGAAGCTGGCATTGTCAGGCTGGCTCAAATGGCCAGAGCCGTCGGCATTCACTTGATTGTCGCCACCCAGCGGCCTTCGGTCGAAGTTATCACCGGTTTGATTAAAGCCAATATTACCTCCCGGATTACTTTCCAAGTTGCTTCTCAAGTGGATTCCCGAACCGTTTTAGATATGGCTGGAGCTGAAAGACTTCTGGGATTGGGCGATATGCTTTTTATTTCAGCTGAAATCGCCAAGCCCAAAAGAATTCAAGCCGCTTATATTTCCGATAAGGAAGTTAAAAAAGTGGCTAAATATATTAAATCAGAAAACCAAAAACTGCCGGAAGATGAAAACAAAGAAGCTGAAATTACCGCCGAGAAGAACAATTTGTCGGAAAGTTTGGAAGAAACTCTGGAGAAGACGGGAGAGGTCGACTTTTTCTCGGGCGAAGACGATCCTTTGTACGAAGAAGCCAAAAAGGTGGTGATTGAAGCAAAAAAAGCTTCAGCCTCCCTTTTGCAAAGGAGATTGCGGGTGGGGTATGCCAGAGCCGCGAGATTGATCGACATGTTGGAAGGCAAAGGAGTGGTGGGACCGGGCGAAGGAGCCAAGCCGAGGGAAATTTTAATTAATACTGGCGAGGAGGCGAAAGAAGAAGACGAAGGTTGGAAAAAAATTTAAATAAGATATAATTAAAAGGTATGATTAAGCAAAAAAAACCAAAAATGGAACCTAGCGACCTGCAGGAGGCGATCGATGAAATCAAACAGCGCTTCGGCGAAGGAGCGATTATGAAATTAAAGGACGTCAGGGCGGTTGATGTCGATGCTATTTCAACCGGTTCCATCTCTTTGGATTTGGCTTTGGGAGTGGGGGGAGTGCCCCGAGGCAGGGTGATTGAGATTTACGGACCAGAGGCTTCGGGCAAAAGCACTTTGGCTCTTCACATTTGCGCTGAGGCTCAGAAAAAAGGAGGGGCAGCCGCTTTTATCGACGCCGAACACGCTTTAGACCCCGACTATGCTCGGAGACTTGGCGTTAGGGTTGACGATTTGTTGATTTCTCAGCCCGACTCCGGCGAACAGGCTTTGCAGATTGTGGAAGCCCTGGTGAGATCGGGTGATATCGACGTGATTGTGATTGATTCGGTGGCCGCTTTAACCCCCAAGACCGAGATTGCCGGAGAAATCGGCGATCAGTTCATCGGCCTTCAAGCGAGATTGATGAGCCAGGCCTTGAGGAAATTATCGGGCGTTATCGCCAAGACCAAAACCGTCGTCATTTTTTTGAACCAAACCAGAATGAAAATAGGAGTCATGTTCGGCAACCCGGAAACGACTCCCGGCGGATTGGCTCTGAAATTCTATGCTTCCGTCCGGATTGATTTGAGACGGATTGCCCAGATAAAACAGGGGGACGAGATTGTCGCTTCCCGAGTCAAGGCCAAGATAGTGAAGAACAAGGTGGCAGCTCCTTTTAAAACCACCGAATTCGACATCTATTACAACGAAGGCATTTCCTATTTAGTCGACATTTTAAACTTTGGGATAAAAGAAGGCATAATAAAAAAAGCCGGCAGTTGGCTTCAGTATGAGAACACTAAATTGGGTCAGGGCGTGGAAGCAAGCAAAAAATTCTTAAAAGAAAACCCCGAGATAACCAAAAAGATCAAGAAAGCCGCCTTACTTGCTGGTACTCGAGAGAAGGCCTAAATGACGGGCGCGCTTGACGGCTTTAGCTAATTTTCGCTGGTGTTTGGCACAAACGCCGGTTTTTTTTCTTGGCCGGATTTTTCCCAAGCCGGAAAGAAAACGGCGCAGCGTTCTTGTTTCTTTGAAATCAATCTCTCGGACGTTTTTTTGACAGAAAAAACAGTTCACCCCGTTAGAAGTTTGTCTTATTTGGCACAAGGCTAATTTTGAGCAAACTTTTGTTATTAGTTATACCCCGTTATTACTCTGCAGAAAAATTTTAATTAAAATTTTTCCGACTAGAACTTCTAACAGGGTTCATATCGTTTAAAAAGGAATGTCTTTTACGTCTATTTCTCTTTCGCTTCCTTCTTCAATAATAGGGATTTCTTCTTGTTGCGGAGTTTTTTCCTCCTGGCTGGGTGGTTTCTGGGGTGCGACCTTGCCGGCTGTCCGGGGGCCGAGCTGGAGAGTTTGAGCAACTATTTCAGTGCGGAAGCGTTTGGTACCTGAGGCATCCTGCCAAGACCTGGTTCTTAACCTTCCTTCAATCATGGCCAGAGACCCTTTGGTCAAAAACTGGGAGGCAATTTCAGCCAATCTTCCCCAGGTAACGACGGCATGATACTCGGTTTCCTTCTGCTGCTGGCGGGTATTTCTGTCGGTCCAGACTCGATTGGTGGCTAATCTGAAATTGCAAACCGCCTGTCCCGAAGGAGTACTTCTTAGCTCCGGGTCAGTGGTTAAGTTGCCGATAACGATGACCTTATTTAAGTTCACCCCGTTAGAAGTCGTCTTTATATAGCTAATAACTAATTTCAGACGACCCTTTTTAGTTATACTACCCCGTTAACAGCAAGCAGAAAAAATTTCTCTAATTTTTTCTGCCAAAGACTTCTAACGGGGTTCATGATTATTCGTTAAGAATCTCGTCGAGTTTTTTCTCAATTTCTTTTAATTCGACCTTTTTTTCTTCGGTCTTTT
>CAYZHR010000042.1:0-5512 GCA_964477885.1 uncultured Candidatus Saccharibacteria bacterium | reverse complement strand
TTTCTCTTTTTTCTCCTTTTTTCAAAGGAAGGATTTTTTCCAATCTATTCTTCAACTCTTCCGCTCCTTTTCCTCCCCGGCCGATAATCAAACCGGGTCTGGCACTGTTAATAATAACATTAACTTTGCCGCTGAACCTTTCAATCTCAATATCCTGAACGCTGCTGTCTTTCAATTTTTTGCCCAAGAACTCCCTAATCTTAAAATCCTCTTCCAGATACTGGGGAAATTTTTTCTGGCTCAACCAACGGGATTGCCAATCGGCTGATTCTTTTAATCGAAATACTTTGGGATGGACCTTATGAGTCATATTAAAAAGATTTTCTTCTAAATATTCTTTTAAAACCTTCTTTTTGCGTAGTGGGTTTGACCACTTCTTTTTCCGGTCTGAACTTGGGTTTTTCGGTTTTGGCGGCTTTCTCAACTTTTTCCATCTTTTCCACTTCCTCTGTCTTTGTTTTTCTGGTTCTTTTGACTTTCTTGGATCTACTTTCAATTTCTTTAAGAATCAGAACAATATGGGAAGTTTTTTTCTGGATTTCATAGGCCTGTCCCCTGGCTCTTGCCCGCCATCGTTTGTATTTCGGTCCTTCGTCAACCTTGATTTCCGAAATAAAAAGGTTGACCGGATCAAGCTGCAGATTGTTCTTGGCGTTGGCCAAAGCCGATTTCAGCAATTTGAGGAGGGGTTGAGCTGCTTTCTTCCGAGCAAAATTCAAAAGGGTTCCGGCTTCTTCAGCCTTTTTCCCTCGGATTAGATCGGCCACTTGCCTTACTTTCCTGGGAGCCGTTCTCAAATAACGAAGATGAACTTTAACTTCCATGGGTTTATTATTCTTTTGTTTTAGCCGCTTCTGTTTTAATCGCTTCCTTTTCCACTTCTTTGGCTTCCAATTCCCGCTGCATTCTGCCGCCGTGCCGGCCGAATTTAGTGGTGGGAGCGAACTCGCCCAGCTTATGCCCAACCATGTCTTCTGAAATGTAAACCGGTACGTGCTCTTTTCCGTTGTGAACGCCGAAGGTAAAACCAACCATTTCAGGAATTATGGTACAAGACCTGCACCAGGTTTTCACGATGACCTTGGTGCCCGGCTTCATGTCTTTAATCTTCTTCGATAACTTTTCGTTTATATACGGACCTTTTTTAAGACTTCTTGCCATACTATTTTTTGCGTCTTCTTTGAATTATGTATTTATCCGTCCACCTTCGCCGTCTCGTTTTAACTCCTCTGGCCGGTTTTCCCCAAGGAGTCTTGGGATATCGAAGCCCAATCGGCGTCTTGCCTTCTCCGCCGCCGTGAGGATGGTCGGGCGGATTCATCGCCGAACCACGAACTGTCGGCCTTACGCCTCGGTAACGAACTTTGCCCGCCTTGCCTATTTTCGTATAAATGTGGTCGGGCCGGGAAATTGTTCCGACGGTGGCGAAACAATCGCTGGGAACCTGCCTCACTTCGGTTGAAGGCATCTCAAGTTGAGCGTACTTTCCTTCGTGGGACAAAAGTCGGGCGGCGGTTCCTGCTCCCCTGACTAATTTACCGCCTCGACCGGGCATAATTTCAATGTTAAAAATGGAGGTACCGACCGGAATGTTTTTCAATTTCAAACGGTTGCCGGGTTTGACAGGAGCTAAATCCTGACAAATCACTTCATCGCCCACTTTCAAATCCTGGGGATAAAGCCGGTAGCGCTTCTCGCCGTCTTCATACTCTAAAAGCATAATGAAAGCGCTGCGATAGGGATCGTACTCCACGGCTCTAACTCTGGCCTTCTGACCGATTTTCTCTTGGCCAAAGTCAACTAAGCGATAAAGTTTTTTGGCTCCCCCACCCTGGTGTCTGACCGTAATGCGGCCGCTACTCCCCCGACCGGATCTATTCTGCAATCTCAAAAGCAGCCTTTTCTCGGGTTTCTTCTTGGTCAATATTTTAAAATTTTCTTTGGTGGCTTGATTCTTTAACATATTATTATCTTGGCAACACTTCTATTTTTTGGCCTTCAGCCAATCTGACAATGGCTTTTTTGTATCCTTTTTTTTCTCCCTCTATCCTGCCCAGCCTTCGGCTTTTGGCGGGAACGGTGACGGTTCTGACCGAAACAACATTTACCCCGTAAAGGTCTTCAACCGCTTTTTTGATGTCAATCTTATTGGAGGAAGACGCCACCTTGAAAACATACTGGTTTTTTTGAACCAAATCGGTCGCCTTCTCGGTCACTTGAGGCTCTTGCAGAACCCTGGCGGCTACCTCGGAAATCTTTTTGTGCTTGACTGGCTTGGCTTCTTTGATTTTCGTTTTCGGCGAGATCGAGGGAGGTTCGACCTCCTTTATTTTCTTAATCGCTTTTTGGGGTTTTATCTTTTTCTTTTTAAAAATGTCGAAAATAGCCATAACTCTATTTGAGTGAGGTCGAACCTCCCTCAGTTTTTAAGAATGTTTCTTTAATCACCTTGACAGCGCTTTTGGGCATAATCAAATATTTAAACTGCAAAATATCCAGAGCATTCAGGTCTTTGGCTTGCCTAATGCCAATGCCTGACAGGTTCCGAGCAGCCAAGATGACATTTTTATCCATTCCGGGCAGAACGATTAAAGTACTTTTTCCTTGGCCAGGCAGTTTTTTCAAAATTTCAGCCATGGCTTTGGTTTTAGACTCAGTAATCTTCAAATTATCCAACAGGATTAAAAGATTGTTTTTGGCTTTGGTCGAAAGCACCATCAAAAGCGCTCTTCGCCTCATTTTTTGATTGGTTTTCTTTTTAAAAACTTTGTCCCGGGAAGGTCCGAAAGTGACTCCGCCGCCCCGCCACAAAGGAGAACGAATGGAACCCGCTCTGGCTCGGCCAGTGCCTTTCTGCCGCCAGGGTTTTCTGCCGCCGCCTCTGACCTCCCCCCTGCCTTTGGTGTGAGCTGAACCCTGCCGACGGTTGGCCATTTGAGAAACGACTACCTGATGGACCAAATCGGGATTTAGTGAAACATCAAAGACTTCTTTAGGCAATACAGTGGTTCCTACCTCTTCACCTTTTTGATCATAAATTGGCAGTTTCATAATTTTCAATTTTCAATTCTCAATTTTCAATGAATTTTTAATTTTTAAATTTTCAAACATTTAAAATTGATTTAAAATTTATCATTTAACATTTGAAATTTCCAAAAGAGTGCCTTTTGGGCCGGGCACCGCTCCCTTTACCGTCAATAAATTATTGTCTTTATCAACTTTGACTATTTTCAAATTCTTGACTGTCACTCGGACATTACCCATCCTACCTGCCATTTTCTTTCCTTTGGTTACCCTCTCGGGAAAAGAACTGCCGGTGGAACCCGGAGTTCTGGTTTCGTGTTTGGTGCCATGGGTTTTGGATAATTTGCCTTTGAATCCCCACTTTTTCACTACTCCGGCAAACCCTTTACCCTTGGAGGTGCTTGCAATCTTCACCTTGTCGCCCTCCTGAAAAACTGAAACGTCGATAGTATCCCCTGCCTTATGTTCGCCGTTTCGAAACTCCCGCAGAAACTTAAAAGGTTTTTTCTTCAACGGTTTCTTAATCTTATTTTTCTTTTCGATTTTTTTAAAACCGATTTGCCAAGCATTGTAACCGTCCTTTTCTTTGGTTTTTACCTGAGTAACCTGGCAAGGCCCGGCTTCAATCAAAGTCACCGGAACCATATTTCCTTTTTCGTCAAATATCTGCGACATGCCTAATTTTAATCCTAAAATGAATTTAGCCATAACTGTATTTCAATAGAAAACCGGGCATAGCCCGGTCTTCCCTTTGGCTATTTAAGATTAAGTCTAAGGTTTAAGATTTAACAATCTTCAACATTTTTAATTATATTACATTTTTATCTCAATATCAACCCCGGCCGGCAAAGTCAGGTTGGTCAAAGCGTCAATCACCCGGGAATTGGGATTCAAAATGTCGATCAGTCTTTTGTGGACTCTCATCTCAAACTGCTCTCTGGCATCCTTGTGGACGAAACTTGAGCGGTTGACCGTGTACTTGTGGGTTTCGGTCGGCAGCGGCACCGGTCCTGAAACTTCGGAACCGTAACGCAAAGCCGTCTCAACTATTTGTCGAGCGCTATTGTCAATCACCTTATGGTCGTAAGCCCGCAGCTTAATCCGCAACTTGGGCTTAACCGCTTCTTCAACTGCGCTAGTTCTTTTCTTTGGCATTATTTAGTTATTTTGGTAACAACACCTGCTCCAACGGTTTTGCCGCCTTCTCTGATGGCAAAACGTTGCTGTTCCTCCAAGGCCACGGGAACTATCAACTTGATTTTCAAATTAACCGTGTCTCCCGGCATAACCATCTCTGTCCCTTCGGGCAAAGTGACTTCGCCAGTCACATCGGTCGTTCGGATGTAAAACTGGGGTTTGTAGCCAGCAAAGAAAGGAGTATGCCGGCCGCCTTCTTCTTTGGTCAGAATGTAAATTTCACTGTCAAATTCGGTGTGAGGAGTAATGGAACCGGGCTTCGCCAGCACTTGCCCTCTTTCAACTTCTTCTTTCTTCAAACCACGAAGCAAAATTCCCACGTTATCTCCGGCCCTGCCTTCGTCCAAGATTTTCTGAAACATTTCAATGCTGACAGCGGTAGTTTTGGAGGTTGGTTTGATGCCCACCAATTCCACCTCTTCATTAGCTTTGACTATTCCCCTCTCAATTCTGCCAGTAGCCACCGTGCCTCTACCTTCGATTGAAAAAACGTCTTCAATCGCCATTAAAAATGGTTTGTTTGTTTCCCGAGCCGGCTCGGGGATGTGTTCGTCCAAAGCTTTGACCAAATCCAAAATAGGCTTAGCTGCTTCATCGTCAGCCGATTTGGCTTCCAGCGCCTTCAAGGCTGAACCGCGAATGATGGGAATCTCATCTCCCGGGAACTTGTATTTCTTCAAGAGCTCTCTCACCTCCGATTCAACCAAGTCGATGATCTCCGGGTCGTCAACCGCATCGCACTTGTTTAAAAAGACGACGATTGAGGGCAACCCCACCTGCCGCGCCAAAAGAATATGTTCTCTGGTCTGAGGCATGGGGCCGTCGGGAGCTGATACCACCAAAATAGCTCCATCCATCTGGGCGGCACCGGTAATCATGTTCTTAATGTAGTCGGCGTGACCCGGGCAATCGATGTGGGCGTAGTGCCTTTTTTCCGTCTCGTATTCCAAGTGCGAAACGGCAATAGTCAAGCCTCTGGCTTTTTCTTCTGGAGCAGAATCAATCTGATCCACGCTCTTCTCTGATGCCTTAAAACCCTTCAAGTTAAGAACATGAAGGATGGCAGCAGTTAAGGTTGTTTTACCATGGTCAACGTGGCCAATGGTGCCGACGTTAACATGGGGTTTTTCTCTGAGAAATTTTTCTTTCTCGGCCATAAAAATAATATAATTCGAATTCTACGAATAACTATGCGAATTCTACGAATATTCGTATCATTCGGATATAAATTCGTATCATTCGGATTTTTAAGTTAATTATTATTACTAATTAATATCCTAATAGATTCAGG
>CAYZHR010000041.1:0-5563 GCA_964477885.1 uncultured Candidatus Saccharibacteria bacterium | reverse complement strand
CCCGCCAGGTCAAAAAAGGAAAGAGTAATAAGAACCGCCACTAAAAACGAGACTGACGCCCAGATTAAGCGTTTGGTTTCTCCGGGCAAAGAAAACCGCCTTGTTTTTCTTGCCTCTTTATCTTTTTTAGGCCTCTTTTTATTTTTATTCTTTTTAGCCATCTCTCCTTATTTTATCATGGGAAAGAGTTTCAAGCAAAACAAAAAAAACAAGCCCTTCGAGGCGAAGGGAGTAAAAAGAGGAAGGGTGGGGAAAATCGTTAAGGAAAAAGGAACAAAAAGGGGGGAAATTAGTGAAGGTGAAATGGGCTAAAAGGGTAAAATGAGCCACCCTTTCCAGTTTTTTTCCTTTCCCCTTTCTCCCTTTTATCCCTTTTCTCCCTTTTTGACTCTTTCTTGCTCAACTATTCTTTTTAATTCTTCATCAAATTTTTCACTCTCTTCCCTCTCTTTTGTTAATTCTTTACATTGCCACTTTTCAAAAGGAGATAAAACCTCTTCTTTCCCCACTTTTCTCTCTAAGGCGCTTTTAAGCCGTCCCATTAAAAAATCTGTCTCGCCGCACCTTCTCATCAACTCCTTAAATTCCTCTTGGGCTATTAAGCCTCTTTTTATACAATCTTCCCCATCTTCTTTTAATTCTCCTAAAGAACCAAAAGAAAAGCTCAAAAAATCAATGTATTGTTGAGTGGTTTCTCTTTTCCATCCCTCAACAATATTTTGTTTTACTGACCTGGCGCTATCTCGCATGTGTTCCCGGCGGCGACGCTCAGTAATTGGAAAGCTTTCTGTAATTTTGTAAATAAAATCTTGTAGTTCTGCGGCTCTTCTATAGACCAGTAATTCTTTATAGCCCTCCGGTTTTTTGCGTCTAGTTAACATAAGGGTAAAAAGGGAGAAATGGGAAAAATGGGAGAAAAGGAAGGATTCATTTTAATTCTTTCAACCATAAAGAATGGTCATGAAGGAAGTAGTTAGGAACGCATTCCCAATTTGCTACTTGTTTAAATATTTTAAAACCGTTTGTTTTAAGGAAATTCTGCTCAATTTTATCATGCCTCCCCTTCTCTTATTTGGTTGCTCGGCCAGGCCGAGCAACTGCCCTATTGCTTTTTGAAGCCGGTGCCGGCCGGTATCAGTTTGCCGATGATAACGTTCTCTTTGAGCCCTCGCAATCTGTCTTCCTTCCCTTCTATCGCAGCTTTAATCAGAACACGGGAAGTTTCTTGGAAAGAGGCGGCTGAAAGAAAACTGTCGGTGGTTAAAGCTACTTTGGAAATTCCCAACAAAATGGGCAGGGCCACAATGGGCTTTTTCTTATCTTTTTTAAGTTTCCTGTTTTCTTCGGCCATTCTATTTAACTCAATGATCTCGCCAACGTTAAAGGGGCTGTCTCCCCCATCCTTGATTCTGACTCGGGAAAACATTTGACGGGTTATCACTTCCAAATGCTTATCGTGAATGATAGCTCCTTGGGAGACATAGATTCTTTGAATTTCCTTGACGATGTAGCGCTGGGTTTCGTTTTTGTCAGTGGCTTGGTACAATTCCTTCAATTCCAAATTGCCTTCACACAGCTGCTGGCCCTTTTTAACGTTTTGGCCTGCTTCAACCCAAATCGCCTTCTTGACTGGAATTTTATATTCCATAATTTCTTCCTTTTTTCCTTTAGTCACGGTTTGGGATTTGATTTTAATGACTCTCTCCGGGGTAATCTCTAAGACTTTTCCTTCCACTTGGGAAAGAGTGGCTTTGCCGGCTGGAATTCTGGACTCAAAAATTTCCTCCACTCTTGGCAGACCCTGGGTGATGTCCCCGCCCTCCGCCACTCCGCCGGTATGGAAAGTCCGCATGGTCAGCTGGGTGCCGGGCTCACCAATGGCTTGAGCAGCAATTATCCCAACCGCCTCGCCGAGTTTAATTAACTGGTTGTTGCCCAAATTCCAGCCGTAGCATTTCTGGCAGATGCCGCCAGTGCTTTTACAACTTAAAGGAGAACGCACCATTATCTTTTCAATGGCACTGTCAATAACGGCATTGGCTCTGGCCCAGTCGATTGTTTCTCCTTTTTTGCAGATGCCTTTGATGTTTTCTGCCGCCGTGCGACCGATTATTTTGAAAAGGAAGTTTTGGCCTATTTCTTTGGCGTCTGACTTCAAAATAGCAATCCCTTCCTCATCGTGGCAATCTTCTTCGGTGATAACGACATCATGGCTGACATCAACCAGCCGCCTTGTCAGGTAACCGGCAGCCGAAGTCCGCAGAGCGGTATCGGCTGTGCCTTTTCTGGCACCGTGAGTGGAAATAAAGTATTCCAAAACGTCGAATCCTTCTTTGAAAGAAGACTTCACCGGCAACTCGATGATTTGCCCGGCCGGGTTGGTGACGAGCCCTTTCATCCCGGTCATCTGTACGACCTGCGACCAAGTTCCTCTGGCCCCTGAATCAATGATGCCGATGACCGGACCCAAAGGAGGCAGGGTTTTGGTAACGAGTTTTTCCACTTCGGCTTTAGTCTTCTGCCAAACCTCAATGGCTTTATCGGTCTTTTCCTCTTTTGACAAAAGTCCTTTTTTGTAGTGACTATCAATAGTTTCAATGTTTTTTTCGGCTTCGGCAATCAATCTTTCTTTTTCTTGAGGCACCACTAAATCATCCATGCCCCAGGTAATGCCAGAAATCGTTGAAAACTCAAAGCCTAAATTCTTCATTTTGTCCAAAGAATTTTCAACTGTTTCCTTATCGTATTGTTCGATGATTTTGCTGGTAAGCTTTTCCAGTCTTTTGGCGTTCATATCATCGTTCCCTTGGATCGGATAGTCTTTGGGCAAAGTATTCTGAAAAAGGATCCGTCCGACCGTCGTCTCCACCAACTTATCCTCCACTCTGACTTTTATTTTGGCTCTCAAATCGACGACGCCCGTGTCGGAAGCCAGAATGGCCTCGTTTTTGGAACCAAAAATTTTGCCTTCTCCCAAAGCACCCGGCTTTACTCTGGTAATCCAGAAACAACCCAAGACAATATCTCTAACCGGGCTGATGATGGGAACGCCGGTGGCCGGCTTCAGCAGATTCAAAGTGGAGAGCATAATTTCTCTGGCCTCTCTTTGTGATTCGTCGGACAGAGGTACATGCACCGCCATCTGGTCGCCGTCGAAATCGGCATTAAAAGCCTTACAGACTAAAGGATGAACTCTTAACGCCTCTCCTTCGATAAGTACCGGCTGGAAAGCTTGAATGCCCAGTCTATGCAAGGTCGGAGCTCGATTTATCAAGACCAATTTGTCTTTGACTATTTCTTCCAAAATCGCCCAGATTTCCGGCGGAGCTATTTCAATCAGCCGCGACGCTCCCCGCACATTGTAAGCAAGTTCCTGGTCTAATATCTTTTTTATGACAAAAGGCTTGAAAAGCTCCAAGGCCATGACTTTGGGAATACCGCACTGATGCAGTCTTAATTCCGGACCAACCACAATGACGCTGCGACCGGAATAATCAACCCTCTTACCCAAAAGATTCTGGCGGAATCTGCCCTGTTTGCCTTTAAGTATGTCAGCCAAGGATTTCAAAAGCCGTTTGCCGCCGGTCGTGGCTGTCGTCACCTGACCCTTTCTCATGCCGTTGTCGATTAAAGCGTCGACTGCTTCCTGCAGCATTCTTTTTTCGTTCCGGACAATGACTTCGGGAGCGTTAATCTCCAAAAGATACTTCAATCGGTTGTTCCGATTGATGACTCTGCGGTAAAGATCGTTAAGGTCGGAAGAGGCGTACCTGCCTCCGTCCAGTTGGACCATCGGCCGCAAATCGGGTGGCAGGACCGGCAAGCGAGTGAGGAACATCCATTCCGGTCTGATGCCGGCTTGCAACATGCTTTTAATGGTCGTTAGTCGCCTTAAAATTTTCCTTCGATTGATAGGGTTGGCAATTTTTACTTCTTTCTCCAAATCCTGGACGATTTTCTTAAAATTGGCTTCTTGAAACAATTTCCTCAAAGTTTCAGCTCCCGTGCCCGCTTCGAAAACTTCGCCGTATTTCAAGCTAAGGTTATGATATGCTATCTCAGAAAGAATCTCTAAGGGTTTTAATGAATTGACCTCTTCTTTGGCCCTATCTCGAGCTGCCTTCAAGTCTTTATGTTGGACATGTCCAACACCTTTGGTTTTCGCCTTAAATTCCTTTTCAATCTCGGCTAAAGCCTCTTTTTTGGCGTCTTCGGAGACTTTAATCACGATGTAAGAAGCAAAATAAATCACTCTTTCCAATTGCTGCATGGGAATGTCCAAAATCATCCCCATCCGGGAAGGAATCCCTCTCAGGAACCAAATATGGGAACAGGGACTGGCTAAAGCGATATGGCCCATTCTCTCACGGCGGACCTGGGCCTTGGTCACTTCCACCCCGCATTTGTCGCAGATTACCCCTTTGTAGCGGATTTTGCGGTATTTGCCGCAGTAACACTCGTAATCTTTCTCCGGACCGAAAATTCTTTCGCAAAACAAACCGTCTTTCTCCGGCTTCTGGGTCCGGTAATTAATCGTTTCGGGCTTGGTGACTTCGCCATGCGACCATTTCAAAATCTCCTCGGGTGAGGCAAGTTTTATTCTGATTGATTCTAAATCAATTACCCTCATAAATATAATCCGAATGATGCGAATTCGTATTCGAATGATACGAATATTCGTAGTATTCGGATAACTATTCGTAGAATTCGAATTATGTCTTATCTTCTTTTTTCTCTTTGACTTCAACGCTGAGTCCCAAAGATTTCAATTCAGCCACCAACAAATTAAAGGAAGCGGGCACGCCGGGATTTCTGATCGGTTCCCCTTTCAAAATGGCTTCATAGGTAGCGGCTCTCCCCGGCACGTCGTCCGATTTTATCGTCAGCATTTCCTGCAAAGAATGGGCTGCTCCATATCCTTCCAGGGCCCAAACTTCCATTTCGCCGAACCTCTGCCCGCCGAACTGCGCTTTTCCGCCCAAAGGCTGCTGGGTGATTAAAGAATAAGGACCGATGCTTCTCATATGGATTTTGTCTTCGACCATATGAATCAGTTTCATCATATAAATGTAGCCGACCGTGATTCTCTCAGGAAAAGGAAGCCCCGTGCGGCCGTCGTATAAAATATCCTTGCCGTCTTCCGACAAACCGGCCGCCTTTAACTCTGCTTTGATTTCTTTTTCGGTGGCTCCGCTGAAGGCCGGCGAAACGGCGTAATAGCCGAGTTTTTTAGCAGCCAAAGACAAGTGGGTTTCCAAAATTTGGCCGATGTTCATCCTTGAAGCCACTGACAAGGGATTGATGATAATGTCAACCGGGAGGCCTGAGGCCAGAAACGGCATCTCTCCTTCGGGCATAATCTTGGAAACTACGCCCTTGTTGCCGTGCCGGCCGGCCAATTTGTCTCCCGCTTTTATTTTTCTCAACTGAGCGACCTCAATCTGGATTCTTTTAATGATGCCGGGTTCCAATTTATGTCCCATTTCCCGGGAGAAAATTCTGACCCCGACCACTCTGCCTCTTTTGCCGTGCTCCATTGAAAGCGAAGTATCTTTCACTTCTC
>CAYZHR010000040.1:0-5588 GCA_964477885.1 uncultured Candidatus Saccharibacteria bacterium | reverse complement strand
ATGATAAACTTAACGAAAAAGAACTCGGGTATTTGACCATGACTCGAAAAGATCCGCTGGGAGACACCATGCTTAATTTTTACGGCGGCGATGAACGAGTATATGGTCAATCGTTTTTCAAGCAATTTCCTAAAGACATAAAAAGAGGATATGCCATAGAAATAACCATAACGACAGGGGATATAGAAGAAATATATAAAAGAACATCTCGAGACCTAAGAGGTAATATAGTGAGGGAGCTTAAAGAATTAGATGATCACGGACATAAATGGAGGGATTTCCGCATGATTGATCCATTCGGCTTCTATATTAGATTTACTGAGTTGATTGATTGGGGACAGAAATAATGTTGTTATAGATGTTTTATTTTTCCGCGCATCGCGCGGAATTTTCCCGGCTCGCCTCAAAGCGGGCGGACAAAACTAATCGCCAAACAAGTGGTTTTTTATTTGATGGAGGTCTCGCCTCACTCATATACAGGATGGATGGAATTTGGTATAATCTAATAATCAACTAAAAGGTCGCGGTAATAATTTAAAAAAACACTATGGCAAAATCCAACTCTGCGTTCATGAAGCCGATGAAAATCAGCGAAGACTTGGCTGCAGTCGTCGGCAAAGGGCCCATGCCTCGCTCCCAGGTTGTCAAAAAACTCTGGGTATATATTAAAAAGAACGGCCTTCAGGACAAAAAGAACAGACGCAATATCAATGCCGACGCCAACCTGAAAAAGGTTTTCAAGGGAAAAGGAGTTGTAAACATGTTTGAGATGACCAAGCTTGTTTCCAAGCATCTTTCCTAAGGCAGTCATTTGCGCAGTAATCTGCTAAAGGCCCGGCGCGCGCCGGGCCTTTAGTTTAAAGTTAAATTGAGCGAGACCGAACCTCACTCAAGTTATTGACAAAGATATAAGGTTTTGTAAGATATATTTACTCTTTGAAATTCGAGCAAAATAAAGGAGGAGGCTTGGAATGAAAAAAGATGAGATAGCCGAATTAATTGACAAGGCGATTGAAAGAGGGTGGTTTGTGCAAGCAAGGAATCCGGGCAAACCAGATCATGACTACCGAGGCACAATATCAAAAAGATTAGAGGATGACAGGCTCCGGTTTAAAGGCTTCAGCGGGAGCGAAGAAGTGGAAGGATACATCCGTATCAGCGATATTACAGATATAGGTCGCATTAACAGCAAGTACTGTACGGGTTGTCACCAGAATTTTCCGGTTGAAACAAGAACTTGTCCTCTTTGCGGAGAATCCGCCTTCTTTCTATTTAATTACGACGCAGAAAAGGCATAAGATCATTGAAACGGGGCAGTAAGCCTCGTTTTTATTTTTCGCCAAACAGACGCTTTTTTGCTTGCCCTGAATTTATTGAAGGGGTAGAATGAAACAACATGAGTTTATTGGTCAGAAATCAGCAGAACAATTGGGCTTACATTATAGTTTTAGTTGTAATAGCTCTTTTGGTCGGTATCTGGACGGTAAGTTACGCCTTGGACACCATCCAGGAAATAAACGCTCTTTCTCAATAAAACAATAAAGGAGGTGAGAAACGCGATGGGTGGCTATTTTCGTTATACCAAAGAACAGGAAGATATTATCAGAAGGGAATATCCCAATACGGCCGCCGCAGTCATTGCCGAAAAGCTGGGCAAAAACGAGACGGCTATCGGACACAAGGCGAGAAAGCTGAAGGTAAGAAAAAATCCTCCAAGCTATCTCAGTTCTTATGGCGTGGCCAGGCTTTTGCGGATTCATCAGCGAAGAGTTCGAGTTTGGCTGCTGCAGGGTTTGTTGAAAGGCAGCAAGACCGGCCGCGGTTCGGGCGTTTGGCAAGAATGGCGTATAGAAGTTTCGGATTTCCAAGAGTTCGTTAAAAACCATTATCATCTTTTTAGAACAGAGCGGATCATAGACAGAAGCTTGCTTCAAATAATAGCAACGACGCCAGCCGGGCGCTTTATCCCCATCTGCCAGGCCGTCCGTGTTTTAGGTGTTTCCAGGGCGACAGCCCAGAGATGGGCTAGGAAGGGCGCATTGCCTGCCTATAAAGGGTTGGGACCCCGGGGTCGTCTTCGCTATTATGTTCAGTTGGACGGTACGGCTTTTGAATGGTTTTTCAATTTGAGCGACGATCGGGCAGCCGGATGGCTGGTGGAGACGGTGCGTTGCCAAAATCACAATGCGATGGAGATGTTGGATATTTTGATAAAATGCGAACCGGAAAAACTTAAAGAAGTCAGACGAAGAATCAGAGGGGCGGTGATTGCCAACGGGATTGTGAGGCAGTTTGAGGAAACCTCGCAGGGAGAAAGATTCAAAATCTTAATCAATTAAGCCTTGACTTTATCAGGAGTCGAGGTTTTTTATTGTATTGACTTGATGCTAATGCTTTGTATATAATTGAAGAAGATGTTTTAATTTTATGGTCAAGAGAAAATTAAAGAATAAAAAGACCGGGAAGAAACGGTTGGTAAAGAAAAAGGCAATTAAAATGGTTCCCAGTCAAAACATAGTTCACCGTACCAGAATCAGGGTGATTGGTATTGGCGGGGGAGGTTCTTCCATTGTTTCTGAAATTGCTTCTCAATTGAAAAGAGTTGATTTCGTGGTGGCCAATACGGACATACAGGCCTTGAAAGCGTCGCCCCGGGCAGTGAGAACTCTTGCTTTCGGTCAGAATATCACCTTGGGCTTAGGCTGCGGCATGGATGCCAAAGTCGGCCAGAAAGCGGCCAGAGAGGAAAAGGTTAAAATAGCCAAACTCTTCAAAGATATTGATTTGTGCATTTTGGTGTCTTGCTTGGGAGGCGGTACGGGTTCTGGGGCCGCTCCCGAATTCGCCAAAATCGCCAAAGACCTGGGAATTATGACTTTCGGCATTTTCACTCTGCCTTTCAAGTTTGAAGGAGTGAGGAGAGCGCAGATTGCCAGAGCCAGTCTCGATAAAATAATTCCCAACCTGAACGCCCTGGCCATAATTCCCAACGAGAATATTTTCCAAATTATTGATAAAAAGACTCCGATCAGAGAAGCTTTCTCGGCCATCAATAAGAGACTGACTGAAAATCTGCAGGGGCTGATAGAGATGGTTTATGTGCCGGGACTTATTAATATTGATTTCGCCGACTTGAAAACGATTCTAGACGGCAAAGGGAAGCTGGCTTATCTCAATTCAGCCGTTTCTCAGGGAGAAAGAAGAGTAGAAGAGGTGGTAAAAACGGTTCTGAAAAGCCCTCTGGCCGAGTACAACATTTTGGGAGCAGAGAAGATTATTTTCAACATCACCGCTTCCCGGGAATTGGGGATGAATGAGGTGGAAACGATTTCCCAGGCCATTGCCAATTTTAATAAAAGGGCCAAGATTATTTTCGGCATTTCCCAGAGCGACAGCTACAAAGACAAAATCAGGATAGCTTTGCTGGCGGTAGGCTGCGGCAAAGAGCCGAAAGTTAAACCGAAAAAGGTAAAGAAAATAAAACCTCCTCAGCCGAAACCTCAGCCAAAACCCAAGAAGAAGTCTTCTCCGAAGAAAAAATCAAAAAAGAAACCAGTTAAAGAAACTTCTCCTCAACCAGTTAAAGTTGAAGTTACCCAAGAAGAAACCATGCCGCTGAAAACCTTGACTCGGCGCAACGCTCTTGATTTGAAAAAGGCGGCCGAAAAGGCCGAACAGGAAATGCTGGAACGGGAAAAGAAATGGGACGTGCCGGCTTTTCTGCGCCGCAAGCCAGAAGAAACCCAATAAAAAGACAAATACAGTCAGAGCCGGCCGAGGTTAAACCTCGGCTATTTGATTTAGAAAGGGAGACAGGTTAAAATAAAAGAACATGGTAAAAAAAGCGATAATTCCTATTGCAGGAGCAGGCACCAGATTTTTGCCTTTGTCAAAAACCGTGCCCAAAGAACTCTGGCCTTTGGCTGACAAACCCATGGTGCAGTATGTTGTTGAGGAAGCGGTAGCTTCAGGCATCAAAGAAATAATTTTTGTGGTTTCTCCTGAAAGGAATTTAATTTTAAATTATTTTCAAAAAACCTCGCCCAAAGTAGAAAAGTTTCTGAAAGAAAGGAAAAAAGAGCAAGTTTTGGAACGTCTCAAACAGTTTGAGGAAATTTTAAAAGATGTTTCTTTTTCTTTTACTGTTGAGAAAGAGCCCCTGGGTGATGGCCACGCCATCTTACAGGCCAAGAAGCTGGTCGGCGGGGAACCCTGCGCCGTTTTGTTCAGCGACGACATAGTTGAATCAAAAAAACCGTGTCTGCTGCAACTTGCCGAAATTTTCAAAACGTGCCAAAAGCCGGTTCTTTCCCTACACCGTTTAGCCCAAGAACGGCTGCCTTTTTACGGTGTAGTCGGCGTTGAGAAAATCGCCGGCCGCCTTTTCAAGATTAAAAAAATAGTTGAAAAGCCTTCGATGGCTGAAGTGCCTTCCGATTTGACCATTGTCGGGAAATATATCCTGACTCCGGAAGTTTTCGACTACCTTAAAAAGACTCAGCCGAACGCGCGGGGAGAGATAATTTTGGCCGATGCTTTAGAAAAGATGATTGAAGATGGTAAAATGATTTATGGGTACGAGTTTGAGGGAGAATGGTGGGAATGCGGCAATGTTGAGGCGTATTTGGAGTCAAACTTCCATTTTTCCTTGCAACATCCTCAATTCGGTCCGGAGTTAAAGAAGTTTTTAAAGCAAATGAAATTATGACAAGGTACGATATGGTTATTATCGGCGGGGGACCGGCCGGTATGACGGCCGGCATTTACGCCGCCAGACAAAAAATAAACACCCTTTTGATTACCAAGTCTTTCGGCGGGCAAATGGCCAAAAAAGCCGTTGACATCGAAAATTACCCGGGGTTTGAGAAGATTTCCGGCTGGGAATTGATTCAGAAGTTTGAGAAGCATTTGAAGCAGAAAAAAATCAAGATTGAAATAGACTCAGTCAGAAAGATCAAGAAAATCGGTCAAGATTTTTTGGTTTTGACCGCAAGTCGCAAACAATTTCAGGCCAAAGCCGTTATTGTCTCTTCCGGCGCCGACCCCAGGCCTTTGGAAGTTCCGGGTGAAAAAGAGTTCATCGGCAAGGGAATCTCTTACTGCGTGGCGTGCGATGGACCGCTGTTCGCTGATAAGAAAGTGGCCGTGGTTGGCGGGGGCGATGCCGGGTTTGAGGCCGCCATTTCTCTGAGCAGTTTCGCCAAAAAAATCTATATTTTGGAAACTGGCTCTCAAATTAAAGCTGACGATGAGAATCAAGAGAGGGCTAAAAAAACCGGCAAAATAGAAACGATTACTCAGATTGCCTTAAAAAAGATTGAAGGCAAGGACTTCGTCGAGTCGGTCGTTTACCAAGACAAAAGTTCAAAAGAACTCAAGATTTTAAAGGTTCAGGGCGTTTTCGTTGAAATCGGGTCGCAACCGGCCACCTCTTTCGTCAAAGGATTGGTTGAGTTCAACGAGAAGGATGAGATAAAGGTTAATCCTTTTACCGGCGAGACTTCGACCGCGGGTCTCTTTGCTGCTGGCGATGCTGACGACGTACCCTACAAACAAATTGTCATAGCTTGCGGCGAGGGAGCCAAAGC
>CAYZHR010000039.1:0-5590 GCA_964477885.1 uncultured Candidatus Saccharibacteria bacterium | reverse complement strand
ATGAAAGAAATAAAGTTTGGAAAATTGAAAATTGGCGGCAGAAACCCAGTTATTATTGTTGCCGAGATTGCCGATTCTCATAATGGCAGTGTTTCAACCGCCAAAAAGATGATTAAAGAAGCAAAGAAGGCGGGTGCTGATGTTGTAAAATTTCAGCTTCATTTACCGGACGTTGAAATGGTGCCAAATTCAATCAAAATGTGGAGCGGTAATCTTTATAAGATTCTGAAAAAAAATCTTTTTACCCCGGAAATGCATAAAGCAATGATGAATTATTGCAAAAAAATTGGCATTGAATATCTTTGCACTCCGTTTTGCCCGGAGGCCGTAGATATATTAGATGAATTGGGCGTAAAAGCTTTTAAAACGGGCTCGGGAGAACTTACTAATTTACCGATGCATCGCAAATTAGCTAAAATTTCCGCCTTGAAGAATAAACCGGTACTTGTTTCTACTGGAATGAGTACCTGGAAGGAAGTTAGGGAGGCAGTGAAGATTTATCAAGAAGAAAGGGCAAAAGAAAATTTAATTCTCATGAATTGCACTTCTGAATACCCGCCAAACGATTATACCCATGCAAATCTCGGTCTTATTCAGAAACTTCAAAAGGAGTTTAGGGTTTGGGTTGGGCAATCCGACCATACTCTGGATAATTATACTGCTTTTGCCGCAGTAGTTTTGGGCACTAAAGTGATTGAGAAGCATTTTACTCTTGATAGGCGACAGAAAGGTCCGGACCATGCGATTTCTCTTGAGTCGCAGATGCTAAAAGATTTGGTTGGCGGAATTAGAAAAATAGAAGTCGCGCTGGGGGATGAAAAGCAGATTTCCAAAGAAGAACAAGTTGTGCGGAATTGGGCGGCCCATAGCGTTGTGGCGGGTAGAGATATTAAAAAGGGAGAGAAGCTTACGCTTCAAAATTTAATGCCCAAAAGGCCCGGGAGCGGGATTCCGGCCAAATTTTTGGACAAGAAGTATTCTTCAAAGCTTCTTGTGAAAAAAGCTCGGTGCGACTTGCCAAAAAACACTATTCTGAAGTGGAATGATATAATGATATAATTATAGAGAGCACACGGAAAATCATTGACTTTATTAACGGCTTGTGGTATAAATACTACAAGCCGTTTTTTGACAGGAGAATATCAAATTACACAGAAAGGAGGATTAAAGGATGTCCAGAATTTTGGTTGTCGTGAAGGATCCGGGAGGCACAAGGGCGGTTTTGAAGGTGGTTGATAAATTAAAACAGATGGGCGAGAAAATTATTATGGCGGCTGATGGCTCGGCAGTTAAACTGCTTAGCGATCGCCAGATTCCTTTTCTTTCCTTTGGTACTGGTGCCACTAGGGTGCTGATTGAAGCACAGCCGGATATCATTTTATCTTCCATGTGTTCCGGCGGTGGTTTGGGCCGCGATTTGATTGCTTTGGGAAAAGATGAAGGCGTCGTTACAGTCTGTCTCCAGGACTTCTGGGGTGCAAGATTGAGAGTGGAATTTGGTGATGAGAAATACTGGCCGGATTATATCCTGGTGCCGGATGAAGTTAGCAAGAGAATTGTTTTTGAATGCTGGGGAGGCTATCGGTTAGAACAGGTTATTGTAACAGGTCAGCCGGTTTATGATAATTTGGCAAATCTGGATATTGAGAAAATAAAAAGCGAGACGTTTGCCAAGTTGAACATCGGAAATGATTTGCCACTGGTTTTCTTTACCGGCCAGATAGAAGAAACAGGAAAAACTTTGGAGTATCTGGTTGACGCGCTGAACGATTTGGATAGACGGGTTTACTTGGCGCCCCGTTGGCATTATCGCATAAGCAGCGCGCCGGAAGAATTAAACCGGTGCCAGGAAGCGTTGAAAAAGTTTCGTGGTAGAATCGTTGATACCAATTTGGCTCCGTATGACGCGAAGTTGGAATTCGATCCTCTTGTAGCGGCAGCCGACATTGTAACAGGCATGTTCGCTACTAATTTAGTGGAAGCTGCTTATCTTCAGAAAGAAGTAATTTCCATTATGTTTCCCGATGCTGGGTCCAAAGAATGGGGACGGCTTACCGGTTTGGTTCAGTTTCCCCTTGTTGAATTGGGTTGTTGTGCAAACGCGAAAGATATCAGGTCACTTCAGGAATCGCTTGAAGATGCGTTGACAATTGGATTGCGTTTAAAAAACGTCCAACAACAGCATTTGAAGTTAGACGGCAAAAATGCTTTCAGGGCCGCGGATTTTCTGAGAAATTTGACGAAAGGAGTCTAACAATGAAAAACAAAATTTTGAACCTTGCCTATCATTATGTTAGAGGACCCTATGAAGAACAGATGCCGTGGTTAACCTGTACCACTGATGAGTTTAGAAAGCAGATGGAGTACATCAGGGATAATGGTTTTACAGTTATTTCGTTACCGGATCTTGTGCGTGGGATAAGTGAGGGCAAAAGTTTTCCGGAAAAAGTCATCACTTTGTCGTTTGATGACGGTTTGAAAGACGGGTATAGGAACGCATTTTCCGTTTTAAAAGAATTCGGTTTTCCTGCGACATTTTTTATTATCACCGAAACGCTTTGTGGAAAGCTACCCGCGGTTATTGCGTTGCAGTTGTTGATAAAAAAATTGGGAGCCGAACGCCTTGAAAAGAAAATTTTGCCGGAATTTTTGAAAGATACACCCTACCACTGTTTACTTGATCCAAAAAGATTTGATCTGGAAGATTTTTACAGCAACGAAGCTCCGGAAGTGAGGCGCATAAAAACGGTAATGAATGTTTTTATGCCTCATTATTTCAAGAGAGAGAAGATTTCAGAGATATGCGATAGCCATTTTGGAGCAGATTTCGAGGAGAATGCGTGTACCGAACTATTTATGAATGAAGATGAAATTAGGGAGATGGCGGTATTTGGTATGGATTTTGCTACCCACTCTGTCACTCACCCTAACCTTAATTCACTTTCTCGAGAAGAAATAATCCGTGAAGTTAAGACGACTGAAACAATTGCAGAAATAGGAACTGAAATTTTCGGGTATCCTTATGGAGGCAGTTTTTCGCAGAAAGTCTTTGATGTCATTGGCGACTTCTATGAAGGAGCTTTTAATTATTTGCCTTGCGAAAAAATGCCTATTGGTCCTTGGAATATTTTTGACATACCGAGGATAGACCAAAAACATTTTTTCCTGAATGTGTGATTCTTGTTTCGTTAAAAAATAAAGCGGCTCGCTTTGACATGAGCCGCTTTTTTTATTACACTAAATTTATATGAAGACAGATCAAAAAACTAATAAAATTCTCGGTATTATTCCCGCCAGAGGCGGCTCAAAACGGGTGCCGGGCAAGAACATTAAGGATTTTTTGGGCAAGCCGCTTTTGGCTTGGACAATTGAAGCGGCTAAAGCCAGCGGCGTTTTTGACCGGTTGATTTTAATGACCGATGACGAGAAAATAGCCGAAGTCGGCAGAAAGTACGGGGCAGAAGTTCCTTTTATGGAACCGAAAGAATTCGGCCAGGATAATGTGTATGTTGCCGAGCCGCTTAAGTACACCTTAAAGCGTTTGAAAGAAGAAGAAAATTTTTCTCCGGATTTCTTTGTTCTCTTGGAACCGAGTTGCCCCGGTCGCATACCCAAGCATATTCAGGAAGTGGTAGAAATTTTCAAAAATAGCGATGCCGATTCTATTGCGGCTGCCAGCGAAATTCCGGCCCGCTTTAATCCGGCTAAGGCCTTAAAAATTTTTGGAGATAACGAACTTAGGCATTTTTCAGGAACCTTGATTAAAGATTTGACACATCAAAACCAAAAAATTGAGAAACTTTATTATATTAATTCTGCCATTTACGCTTTTAAAACAAAAAATTTGTTTGAAGAAAATCCCAATCTCTGGGGCAGCAAGGTGCTTTATTATCCAATGGACCCGAAATACGCTTTAGATATTGATACTCCGGAAGATTGGGAAAACGCGGAGAAAAAAATGAAGAAACTTCTGGAAGAAAAAACGAGTTAAAATTAGAAAATATGGCGAAGAAAATGGCAAAAAGAAAAGTAGCTATTATCGCCGGCTCTCGCGGAGAATACGGCTATTTCAGGCCGGTGATAAAGGAAATCATAAAAAGGCCGAATTTGGATTACGGTATTATTGTTACAAATATGCATGTTTTGGACAGTTTTGGTTCAACTATAGACGAAATTAAAAAAGATCGTTTCAAAATCCATGCGGAGATTTATAATACTTTTGACGGCTACAATCGTTTGACTATGGTTAAATCGCTTTCGGTCTTCAAAATGCAGCTTCCGGAAATTTTAAAGCAGATGGGAGCCGATATGATTCTTCTTGGCGGCGACAGAGGAGAACAATTAATGGCTGCTATCGTTGGGGCGTATATGTATATTCCCACGGCGCACATTCAGGCCGGAGAAGTTTCCGGAAATATTGATGGCGTTACAAGGCACGCTATTACCAAATTTGCTCATCTTCATTTTACTTCCAACGAAGACGCCAAAGAGAGGGTTTTGAAAATGGGAGAAGAACCTTTCCGCGTTTTTAATGTTGGCGCTCCGCAATTAGACGATTTGATAAATGGCGAGATTACTTCGTCCAGAGAAATTTATAATAAGCTCGGATTAGAAAATGGGAAACCGATTTTAATACTCGCTCAGCATCCGGTAACGGAGGAATTTGACGAGGCGGAGAGCCAGATGGAAGAAACACTTAAAGCCGTGGTAAAATTTGAATATCCCACCATTGTTATTTTAAACAATTCGGATGCCGGCGGCCGCGCTATAAAAAACGCTATTAACCGATTCAGAAAGCCGTTTATGAAAATTTTCCCGAGCATTCCGCGCAAGGATTATGCCGGACTTTTGAATATCGCCGGCGCGGTAATAGGCAATTCTTCTTCAGGCATTTTAGAAGCCCCATCTTTTGAACTCCCGGCAGTTAATATCGGTAATCGCCAAGCTGGCAGGATACAAAGTAAGAATGTCATAAATGTTCCTCATTCCGCGCCGAAAATAGAAAACGCCATTAAATTGGCTTTATCCAAAGAATTCAGAAAGAAGATAAAAGGTTGCACAAACCCTTACGGCGACGGCAAGTCAGCCAAAAGAATTGTTGACGTTTTGGAAAATATTCCCATCGATAATAAATTACTTATTAAAAAATTAACTTATTAAATATGGCAAAAATAGGCTTAAAGAATTCCAATTTCGTCGTTGATGAGGATCTTACTTTGGAAGAAGCGATGCGGGTTATCACCGTCAACAAAAAGGGGGCGGCAATAGTCCTTGATAAGCAAAATCATGTGGTGGGCGTGGTCAGCGATGGTGATATTCGTCGAGCCATGATTAAGGGAGCTACTATGCTTACCCCTATTTATAAAGTGATGAATTCTAATGTAAAAACTATTACTTTGGAGAATAAAGAAATTCTTTCAAAACCCCAAAAGTTTTTTGACGAAAATCGCCACATCCATCTTTTGCCGGTGGTGAACAAAGACAATAAATTAGTTGACCTTTTGGTGTTGGATTATAACCCGGCTAAATAAAATGAAAATCTCCGTTGTCGCGCCGGTTTATAATGAAAAAGAGTCGGTGAAAGAACTTC
>CAYZHR010000038.1:0-5593 GCA_964477885.1 uncultured Candidatus Saccharibacteria bacterium | reverse complement strand
TCAAAACCGACCCAGCAGGCGGTCAAATGGCTGAACATGGCCGGCATCCAACCCGACATTATTCTGGCCAGATCAGTGGTGGCCGTGGATAAGCCGCGCAAGAATAAAATTTCTACTTTTTGCAATGTTGACAAAAAAGACGTCATTTCCGCTCCCGATGTCAAATCGATTTACGAAGTTCCCATTAACTTTGAAAAAGACAGGCTGGGGGAAAGAATTTTAAGCAAATTCGGTTTGACGAAAAAACGGAAAGGCAATTTAAGAGATTGGAAAAAGTTGGTCAGGGTGATCAAAACGGCTCGGAGCCCCGTTAAAATCGGGATTGTGGGCAAATATTTTGAAACAGGCAAGTTCACCTTGATGGATTCTTACATTTCGATTATTGAAGCTCTCAAGCACGCTGCCTGGTACCATAAAAGGAAACCCCAGATATTTTGGCTGTCAGCTGAAACCTACGAGAAGGATAAACGTTCCTTGAAGGAGCTGAAAGAGTACGACGGGATTCTGGTTCCCGGCGGCTTCGGTGTGCGAGGCATAGAAGGAAAAATCAGGGCGATTGAATTTTGCCGCAAAAACAAAATCCCTTTTCTGGGATTGTGCCTGGGCATGCAGCTGGCGGTCATTGAATTCAGTCGGAACGTCTGCGGTTTGAAAAAAGCCAACTCAACCGAATTCGCTTCCCATACTCCCAATCCGGTGATTGGCGTCATGCCCGAGCAAAAGGTTTTACTTCAAGACAAGAAGTACGGGGGCACCATGCGGCTGGGTGATTACAAATGCCGCCTCAAACCAAAAACCAAAAGCTTCAAGGCGTATAAGCGCTACACTGTTTTTGAGCGGCACCGCCACCGCTACGAATTAAACAACGATTTCAGAGACATTTTGGAGAAAAAAGGCATGGTGATGGCCGGTTTGAATCCCGAGAAAGATTTGGTGGAGATCGTGGAACTGCCCAAGCATCCTTTCTTTCTGGCTACGCAATTCCATCCCGAGTTCAAATCCCGACCCACTCGCCCCCATCCTTTATTTAAGGCTTTCATCAAGTCGGCCATAAAAAAATGAAAGAGGTTTAGCCTCTTTCATATCCCTTCCGTCGCAGACGGAAACCCCTTGTTTCCTTCGGGCAACTTCCTTCGGGCAACTTGAGGTTTAGCCTCTTTCATTCTACATTGACGACTTTGGCGATGCGTTGTGAATTATCGAAAGATTTTTTTCTTTTGGTGGAAAACTTAACTACGCCCTCTCGGAGTGCGTACAAAGTGTCGTCAGTCCCTCGTTTGACGTTTTTCCCGGGCAGGAATTTAGTTCCTCGCTGACGGATTAAGATTTGACCGGGTTTGGCTTTTTCTCCCTCGAAAAGTTTGATGCCCAGGTATTTAGGCAAGGAATCCCGGCCTAATTTGGCGGTTCCCGCAGATTTAGTCTTAGCCATAGTGCTGATATGGGATATAATACAATACTACAAAGAATAAAAGAATTTGTCAAAAACCGAGACCAGCGAAGCTGGGCGAAGGTGAAGATGAAAGCAAGAGCTTGCATCGACAGACACCAATCTGATATTATTTTAGTTGTCGGCGTTATTTTGATTTCTTTGCTTTCGTTTGCGGTCGGCTACATCGTTGCCAAAAATTATGGAAAAGAACCAATTAAAATCGAGCAGAGTGGCCGTGATTGGCGGGGGAGTGGTTGGGTTGTATCTGGCCTGGAAGCTTTCGGAAAAGGGTCATAAGGTAACTTTATTCGAGAAAAAAGACAAGATCGGCAAAGAGGCCTGCTCCGGCCTTTTTTCAGAAAGGATTTTAGATTTTATTCCTCAATGCAAAAGCCTGATTCAAAACCAGATTGAGTCGGTTTTAATCCATTTCCCCAAAAAAACCTTGAACGTTAAGTTCTCCCAAAGATTTTTAGTTATGAGTCACGTCGAACTGGATAAGTTAGTTTTCAATTTGGCGCAGAAAGCCGGCGCTGACATTAAACTCCAGAGTCCCATTAATTCGTTGCCCCAGGGCTTTGACAGAACAATAGGGTGCGACGGCGCCAATTCCGCGGTGAGAAAAAGCTTGGGGCTGGCTGCTCCGGTTTGCCGTTTGGGGATTCAAGGATTCGTTTCAGAAAGAAACTCAGCCAGCTTTGTTGAGACATGGCCAGTTAAGGGAGGCTTCATCTGGAAGATTCCCCGCGGCAGGAAGTCGATGAAGTTTCCTTCATCTCCATCTTCACTTTCGCTACGCGAAAGCTCGATAACAGAGTACGGCATCATTTCAAGTTTAAAAGGAGCTAAGCTCCTGTTTGAAGAATTTCTGAACAAAAATAATATTAAACTAGAAAAAATTAATTCGGCCTTTGTTCCCCAAGGATTTTTAATTCCCCGCAACAGCGCTATAACTCTTTGCGGTGATGCGGCCGGCCTGACCAAACCCTGGAGCGGCGGGGGAGTCGTCTGGGGTTTGACCGCCGCCGCAATTCTCTTGAAAAATTTTCCAGATTTTATAAAATATCAGAAGGACTTAAAAAAGTTCTTTGGACCGAAAATTTTAATTTCCAAAATCGCCACGCGAGTGGCTTATCTAATCGGCTTTCATTTTCCTTGGATTTTGCCAAAAAATGTTAAAATAGAAGGCGATGTCATCTTATCAAATTTTACTAAACTATCAAAAAAGAATAAATAAAGAAATAAGCAGATTTTTTGCTGCAAGAATCAAGAGGGCCAGATCTTCTTTCGAAAGAGAAGTTTTGGGATGGCTGAAGGAATATTCCTTGCGGCCGGCCAAGAGATTGCGGCCGGTTTTGGTCAATCTGGGGTACGCTTTGGCCGGGGGAGAGGGCAAAAAGAAGATTTTGGTAACCTCCATTTTTATTGAACTCATACACAACTATCTGTTGATTCACGACGACATACTTGATCAAGACAAACTGAGACGGGGCAAAAAGACATTGCATTTGCTTCACGGGGAAGACATGGCCATTTGCGCTGGAGACTTGGCGTGCGCTTTGGCTTATGAAATATTGAGTTCTGCCAAGTTTCCTTTCGATTGCCGGATTCGGGCTCTGGAAAAACTCAACCGTGCTCTTTATTTCACCGGCTACGGTCAAATGCTGGAATTGGAATTGAGAAGAAAGAAAAAATCTGGTAAAAAGATAAGTAAGAACGAAGTTTTGGACATTTATCGGCACAAGACCGCTTTCTACACTTTTGTCTGTCCTCTGCAGGTTGGTGCTTCCTTGGCCGGAGCGGACGACCTTTTTTTGAAAAAAATAGAGAAGTTCGCCTTGCCTTTGGGAATTGCCTTTCAAATTCAGGACGACATCAAAGATAACGACGTTTGGCCCATTCTGAACGCCGAGAAATTGGTTGCTCAAGCCAAAAGGGTTTTGAACTCGGAAAAATCTTTTCCCCGCCGAGAAAAACAGCTTCTTTTAGACTTAGCCGACTACATCGTCAAATGAAAAAACTGCCCCAACACATCGGTATTATCATGGACGGCAACCGGCGATGGGCGGAAGAGCAGGGTTTGTCGGCTTTTAAAGGCCACGAGAAAGGCCTGGAAAAGGTTGAGGAAGTCATTAAGTGGTGTCGGGACAAAGGGATAAAAACCCTGACTCTTTTCGCTTTTTCAACCGAAAATTGGAAAAGGCCCAAGAAAGAGGTCAGTTTTTTGATGAATCTGGTTAAAAAAGCGCTCAGCCGGGACATTAAAAAGTATTTAAAAGAAGGAATCAAAGTTAGAATAATCGGCCAAAGAGAGAAATTACCCAAAGGTTTGCGGGTTTTACTGGCTGGCATTGAGAAATCAACCGTCAAGAACGAAGTCATGACTTTGAACATCGCTTTGAGTTACGGTGGCCGAGCCGAGATTACCGAAGCCATTAAGAATATTGTCAAAAAGAAAATACCGCCGGAAAAAATCACCGAAAGTGTTATTTCACAAAATCTTTGGACGTCGGATGTGGATTTGTTAATCAGAACCGGCAAAGAGCAGCGGCTCTCCAATTTTCTGATTTGGCAGGCGGCTTACTCCGAACTCTACTTCTGCTCCAAATACTGGCCGGATTTCACTGAAAAAGATTTGGATGTAGTCTTAATGGAATATGCTAATCGTCACCGACGATTCGGCCAATAACCTTATTATTTCTGTCCTTTAATAACAAAAAAATAAAAAAAGGAGGTAAAAAAGTGGTTGAAGCGATAAGACCCAGGATGTATGAGCTGGAATCGGACATTCGAGCTGGCCGAATTGATATTTCCTTTGAGCAGAAATATGATTCCATAGCCGTAAAAGAAAAAGTAACGGTTTTGAACCGCTGGTCAGAGGATAATCGAGGGAAAGGATTTGTTTTAGAGCCAGGAGTACTTTTACATCGGAAGTGGCAGGGATTTACCAGGAAAGAAAAAGCCGAATTTGCTTTACTTTCTGGAGAAGAACTAATAGCTAAGAAGGTTAGTTCGAAATTTAAAAAAATCCAAATTGCTGAAAAAATAAAAGATTTAGGAGCTGGCCTTCGCCAGAGTTTTCGCCACCTTCCCAGGCGACTTACTTACCTGAAAATGGATACGGAGGGAAAAGAAATTCTCAAGGGAGAGGCCGTATTCTTAGCCGATTTAGAAGAGCGGGCTGATGGGATAAATATCGTCTTGATTCGACCGGAGAAATTTGGTCTCAAAGCAATTGAAAAAGCGGTTGCCAAGATTGATCCGCTTCTGGCGAGTTTAGAGCGAGTGAGAAATGGTTATAAAAAAGAAGTTGCTCTCCAGTGGGGATTAGCTCAAAAGTCAGCCCGGCAAGGAAAGAGGGCGGAAGCCGCTTTAAGAATGGCTCAAGCCAAACTAAAGTTAGCTCAACGCCGAAATAGGATTGCCGCCGAAGTGGCAGCAGTCTTAGAACTTGGTCAAAAGAGAATGGCACTTTATCAGCTGGGCCTGGAGACTTTCGCCTGGGCCTATGAGGAATTAAAGGAATTAATTATCAGGGTCCAAAGGGCGAAAAGCCTTCAAGAAAGTGGTCGCCATCCTTCTGTTGAAGAAATTCTTTTTCTAGGGGAAGAGGGAAATAAAATTCGACGCCGTCTCAAAGCCACGCCGGCTTGTGCCTTCCAACCCTTCTGGGAAAGACTTGAGTCAAAGGAAGTCCGCTCTTTAGAAAAGGTTTTGGGGTATGCCCAGGCTGGCAAGGTAGATACCTTGTTTAACTCCTTGAGCAATGCCCGGGCCAAATTGGAAGCCTTAGTTCTTGGAGAAATTCCGACCGAAGAGGAAATAGAAGAATTAGAAAAAGTGAGGCTTTAAGTTTGAGGACTAGAAAACTAGTCCTCTTTTTATTTACAAAATCTTTGAAAAAGTTTAAAATTAATAAAGTTTTTATTTATGAAAAGAAAAATTCTACCGACTATCACCACTATTACCCCTTCAGCCTGGCGTTCCAAGATTGCTGAAGCCAAGAAGTTGGGGCTGAAGGAAGTGGCTGTTTTTCCGACGTGTTTGAAATTGGCCGAGAGGAAGGAGCTTTACAAATTGTTAAAAGAAAGCGGAATCGAGAAAATCCCTTTTGTCCATTTGAGAAGCGATATGGAGCTTTGGGAATTGGATTATTTGATT
>CAYZHR010000037.1:0-5612 GCA_964477885.1 uncultured Candidatus Saccharibacteria bacterium | reverse complement strand
TCTTATATAGTACTTAGCTAATTTCAGACAGACTTTTATTTTTTATTATACCCCGTTATTGCCGAACAGAAAAAATTTCTATAATAATTTTTTCTGCCTAAGACTTCTAACGGGGTTCATAATTTTTCAAAAAGTTCAGCGATAGCAAAGATTTTATTTTCTTCAAATGGCCGGCCAATAATTTGCAGTCCCACGGGCAGTTTGCCCGCAAAACCTACGGGCAAAGACAGAGCTGGTAATCCGGCTAAATTGATGGAAACAGTAAAGATATCGGAAAGATACATTGTCAAAGGATCGTCTATTTTTTCTCCGATTTTGAAGGCCGGCGTCGGCGAAACCGGTGTCATTAAGACATCTACTTTTTCAAAAACTTTTTCAAAATCATTTTTTATCAGCGTTCTGACTTTCTGAGCTTTTAAATAATATGCGTCGTAATAACCGGAAGATAAAACGTAAGTACCCAGCATAATCCTTCTTCTAACTTCCGCGCCAAACCCTTCTCCCTTGCTTTTTGAATAAACTTCCATCAAATCTTTACCTTTAGCTGAATAGCCGTATTTGATGCCATCATAGCGCGCTAAATTAGCCGAAGCCTCGGCAGGACTGATAATGTAGTAGGCGGGCAGGGCGTATGCGTTATGCGGCAAACTCACCTCCAAAATTTTAGCTCCAGCGTTCTCGTATTTTTTAATCGCCGCTTTGATTAATTTCTCCACTTCCGAATCAATCCCTTTAATGAAGCACTCTTTCGGAATCCCAATTCGTAAAGATTTGACATTTAAGGTTTGGGGTTCGACATTTGATTCAACGCTGGTTGAATCTAATTCATCCTTCCCTTTTATTATATCAAAAACAATCTTGGCGTCCTCAACTGTTTTGGCTATTGGGCCGATTTGGTCTAAAGAAGAAGCAAAAGCAATGAGGCCGTATCTGGAAACTGCGCCATAAGTTGGTTTTAATCCCACCACCCCGCAAAAAGAAGCTGGCTGCCTGATGGAACCGCCCGTATCTGAACCTAAAGCAAAATTACAAAGATTGGCAGCCACCGCCGCCGCCGAGCCGCCGGAAGAACCGCCTGGCACTCGCGATAAATCATGGGGATTTTTTGTCGGCCCAAAAGCGGAATTTTCAGTGGACGAACCCATGGCAAACTCGTCCAAATTTGTCTTTCCCAAAAATATCGCTCCTTGAGTTTTGAGTTTTTCTATCACTGTCGCACTATAAGGAGCAATATAGTTTTCCAGAATTTTTGAGCCGGCCGTACATTTAAGGTCTTTTACTAAAATAACATCTTTAATCGCGCCGGGAATGCCGGCTAAAAGCGGTATCTCGCCGCCTCCGGCGATTAAATCGTCTATCTTTTTTGCCTGAGAAAGAGCTAAATCGTCAGTCACCGTCAGAAAAGCAAAAATTTCTTTATTTTTTTCTTTAATTTTATCCAAATAAGCTTGACAGAGTTCCAAAGCGGAAAACTCTTTTTTCTTCAAGCCCTCATGTGCCTGAGTAATTGTGAGGTTTATTAAGCTCATTTTAAAATAGATTTTACTTTTACATATCCGTTTTTGGTTTCCGGCGCCAATTCCATTAATTTCTCATTTTTTATTTTTAATTTTTCGTTTTCTCTATCTTCCCTCATCACGTTTTCCACTTTCAAAGGATGGCTGGTTGGCTGGATTTCAGCTACCTCAAGTTTTTTCAACTTCTCAATATAATCCAAAATTGCCGAAAGTTCTTTTCTATATTTTTCAATTTCAGCTTGAGATAAATCGAGCCGAGCTAATTTTGCAATATGTTGTACTTCTTTTCGGCTCAGCATAATTTTAGCTACTTAGGCGGTTCTAATTCTTCGGTGTCGGCCAAAACTTCTCTTAAAGTATCGATGTTTTCCAAAACCATGCCAGCTCCTCTGGCTACGGCGGTCACCGGATCATCAATAATTTTGGTCGGCATTTTTGTCTCTTTGGCGATTAACACATCAATACCCCTAAGAAGACTCCCTCCGCCCGTCAGATGGATGCCTTTAGTCATGACGTCAGCCAAAAGTTCCGGCGGTGTTTCCTCGACCGCCGATTTGATGGTGTCGACGATTTGCCTAACTGATTTCTCCATGGCTCTTCTGACATCTTCGTCCGACACCATGATTTCTTCGGGAAGCCCAGTGACGAAATTCCTGCCACGTAAAGGCATTTCGTTTTTCTCTTTCAAGGGGTAAGCGGAACCGATGCCGATCTTGATATCTTCAGCCGTCCGTTCGCCAATCAATAATTTGTACTCTTCCTGAGCAAAATGGATTATGTCTTCATTCAGCTTGTCGCCAGCCACTTTCAAGGTTTTGGCCAAAACTATGCCGCCAAGTGAAATAACGACGACTTGCGTAGTACCTCCGCCAATATCAACGATGAAATTGCCGCCGGCCTCCTGCACGGACAGACGGGCGCCGATGGCGGCCGCCATCGGTTGCTCAATCAAATAAACTTCCCTGGCTCCGGCGTTTTTGGCCGCATCCTGCACTGCTTTTTTTTCAACCTCGGTCACCCCGCACGGCACACCGACAATCACCCGCGGTTTGGGAGTCAGCAAAAACTTACGGCGCTGCACCTTCTCAATAAAATAACTCAACATTTGTTCGGTTACCTCAAAGTCGGAAATCACTCCTTTGACGAGGGGACGCGTGGCAATGATGTGGGCCGGGGTGCGACCGACCATTTTTTTGGCTTCATCGCCAATGGCTAGAACCTGGCCGGTTTTTTGGTTGATGGCCACGACCGAAGGTTCAAAAATGACGATACCTTGCCCTTTGACGTAAACCAAAGTGGTGGCCGTACCCAAGTCAATCGCGATGTCTTGATACAAATAAGAAAGAAATTTATTTAGCATGATTAAATATAAAAGATAAAATATTTTTGGTCTTTTATTTTTTATTTTTTATTTTAAAGAATTGTGATAAGCGATTTATTTTTATTAAACTTGCTGCAACTTTATCTCTTTCTTTAATCTCTGCGCTATTCTTCATTAATGTCCTTTCGCTTATCACAATTCTGTAAGGAATGCCGATTAAATCGGCTTCAGCAAACTTCTCTCCGGCCGTTTTATCGCTTCTGTCGTCGTACAGCGTTTCAACTCCTGATTTTTGCAAATCCTGATAAACTTTTTCTGCCGCCTTTTTAACTCTTGAATTGTTTTCAATCTTTATCAAGTGAACTTGAAAAGGCGCCACTTCTTTGGGCCAAATAATTCCCTTTTCGTCGTGGTGAATTTCCACAATCGCTCCCATGGTTCGGGAAGGACCAAGGCCGTAGCAACCCATGATAATCGGTTTTCTTTGGCCGTCTTTGTTGATGAAATAGGCCTTCATCGCTTCTGAATACTTGGTTCCCAGAGGAAAAATATTCCCAACCTCGATGGAATTTCCTTCTTTCAGCGTATTTTGGCAGTGGGGACATTTTTGACCGCTCGCCAGCCCGGCGATTTCCTTATTCTGGGAAAAATCTTTTCGGGAACAATAAATAATCGTGTCTTCTCCGTCTTTGGCCAAAACCTGGAATTCATGGGTATAATCTTTGGTAAAATCTCCGCCACTGGCTTCGGTAATAATGGTGGTTAAACCGCATCTTTTGAAAATTTTGGAATAGGCCTGGGTTACTTTTTTATAGTATTGCCGAAAATCCTCCTGAGAAGCGTGAAAACTATAAAGGTCTTTCATTTCAAACTCCCTACCTCGTAAAAGACCAGACTTAACTCTTAATTCTTTCCTGAATTTGGTTTGAATCTGATAAAGATAAAGAGGCAAGTCCCGGTAGGAATTGACGTAGTGCCTGATGATGTCGGTCAGCATTTCTTCATGGGTCGGCCCCAGGCCAACTTCTCCCTCTTTTTCGCATTTATACATTATCTCTCCCATGCCGCCCGACCAGCGGCCAGTCTCCTCCCACAGGTTTTTGGGCTGGAAGATGGTCATTAAAATTTCTTTGCCGCCGATATTCTCCATTTCCTCCCTAATGATATTTTCGATCTTTCGCAAAACCCGCAGGCCCAACGGCAAATAAGTGTAGGCACCCGCCATCTCTTTGTAAATAAAGCCGCCCCTGATTAAAAGCTGTGAGTTGACGCTTTTTTCATCTTGGGGAGCTTCTCTGAAAACTTTGGTGAAAATTTCCGATTGGCGCATATGTTTAAAATACTCTGGGTATGTCGAATTTTATAGTGACGAAAATCATCAGAATAATTAAAAGGATGAAAAAGGTGGCGGTAATATTCTGCTCCAGCTTCTGGTTAACCGACTTGCCCCTGATCGCTTCAATGGCTAAGAAGACGAGCTTGCCTCCGTCCAAAGCCGGAATGGGCAAAATATTAGCCAGAGCGAGCGCAATAGAAATCAAGGAAATTAGGAATAAAAAGTAATTTATTCCCAAAGCGAAATATTCCCTCAACAGATCAAGAATTCCCAAGGGTCCCATCATCTCCATCTCTACTCCTTCCGGCAATTGAGCAAGGCCCAGAACGCTCTTTAGCCCCAGCCACCAGCCACTGACGATATTGTAGGTCAATTGGCCGCAAGCCGCTACTCCCATCAAAGGAGCTTTGTACCAGGAATAAGGCTTCAACGCTATTCTGGTCAAGCCTACGCCAATAAATCCTTCCCCCTCTAGAGACCTTTCAGGGATAATCTCTCTTTCAAAAACATCTTTCCCTCTTTTAAGTTCAAAAACAATTGCCTCGCCCGGATGACCGGCAATATAATTTTTAACATCTTGCACCTTGCTAAAGCCAACAAAAGTGTCGCCCAAGCGAAGGTCGGCTGCTTTGGCCGGCGAATCGGGCAAAAGAGCGGTAATCTGGACTTTGGGATCGATCAAATTATGGTTGTCTTCATCAGCCACCGCTACGGGCAAACCCCAGACGCCAGCAACGATACTCAAAAGTAAAGCGGAAATCAGCCAAAACGAGACAACTCCTCCCAGTATAATGGACACTCTCTGCCACATGGGCTTGCCGCTGAAACTGTGATAATCCTCTATCCCGCCTCGCTCTCCGCGGATACTGACGAAAGCGCCAAAAGGCAAAAGGTTCAAAGAATAAATTGTTTCCCCGATTTTTTTGCCCAAAAGCCGGGGCGGGTAACCGATGCCGAATTCATCAACCTTGATGCCGAATTTCTTGGCTAAAATAAAATGACCGAATTCATGCAAAACAATCAGGCCAATTAAACTAATAAAAGCAATAAAAATTGTTAATACCATAAATTACTCCATTATTTCTCTTTTTTTCTTCTCTCCGACGCTCTCAATCTTCTCGTTGTACTCTTCAACCAACTTCTGAAGGTCGTCTTTGGCCCGGAATTTGTCGTCTTCCCTGACTTTTCCTTCTTTAAACCCGGCTTGAATTTCCTGCCAGCCTTCTTCCCGCCAGCGTCTGATGGTCTGACGGGCCTGTTCTTGCTTCTCTGATAAAAGCCGCAGCAAATCCTTGCGGTATTCCTCGGTCAAAGGCGGCAGATTGAGACGAACGGCGTCTTTATCGACAACGGGGGATGCGCCTGCGCCCGAACGGCTCAATCCTTTTTCAATCGCTTCCAAGTAAGATTTGTCCCAGGGCTGAATCAGAAGCTGCCG
>CAYZHR010000036.1:0-6077 GCA_964477885.1 uncultured Candidatus Saccharibacteria bacterium | reverse complement strand
TTTATGTCCAAACCGAAATGATGGTAGAAATTGGCGTCTTCCGCCGCTACGACCGCCTGCACCAGACTGTCGGGCACTTGGTTCAGCGGGATGACGGTTCTTTTTTCTTCGCCGTAAATCTGATACAAAATTTCTTTTCCTTCCCGGTCATAGATCTTGGTCGGCAAAACAAAAGGCCTTTCGGTAAAAACCTCGGGCCGGGGCAGGTCTTTGGCGTAATAAAGGAAAAGAGAAGAAGCGCTTAAAATAAAAAACAAAAAACAACCCCCCACGATTTTAAGAATTAAAGCTAGTTTTCTTCCCCTTTTGTTCTTTTGATAAATTTTGCGGTAAAATTTGCGTTGCGCCATACCCCGTACCACACAATTAATTAATAGTTGATTACAGTGTATTTTTACCCCGTACCTCTGACCGTAAAAGAGTGTGGTACGGGGCATAACTGATTACAAATTATATCATGTCTTTTTATTTTTTCCAACTTGTGATAAATTTAAAGTGATGCAAAATATAGACCTAAAAACTAAGGAAGCTTTGACCAGATGGGTGGACAAAATTTATCCATCTAAAGAGGTATTTCTGAAGGCGCTGAAGTCCAAAAAACTAAGGATTTATATCGGGATAGACCCAACCGCCCCCCACTTACATTTAGGGCACTCAACTAACTTCCTTCTCTTAAGGAGGTTTCAAGACCTAGGACATAAGATTATAATATTAATTGGCGATTTTACCGCTCGGATTGGTGACCCCACGGGCAAAGATTCAACAAGAAAACCCTTAACCAAGGAACAAGTATTGGCGAATTGTAAAACCTATCAACAGCAAGTAGCCAAGATATTAGATTTTAAATCTAAAAAGAACCCGATTGAATTAAAATTTAATAGTGAGTGGCTAGACAAATTAACAATGCAGGAAATTATCAGATTAGCCGCTACTTTTACCCAAGGGTACATGATTAAAAGAAAGATGTTCCAAGAAAGGTTAAAACAGAACAAAGAAATATACCTCCATGAGTTTTTGTACCCTTTATTTCAGGGCTACGATTCGGTGGCAATGAACGTTGATGTTGAGGTGGGTGGGACCGACCAAACATTTAATATGCTGGTGGGGAGGGACCTGATGAAAATTTATAAAAATAAAGAGAAATTCGTCATTACTACACCTCTTTTAGTCAATCCTAAAACCGGTCGCAAATTAATGTCAAAAACCGAAAGCTTTATTGGGCTAGATCTTCCTCCAAACGAAATGTATGGGAGAATAATGGCCTTGCCGGACGAAGTTATTAAAGATTGTTTTAAATTATGCACCAAGGCATTATTGGAAAGAATAAAAGGTTTACCCTCTCGGGAGGCCAAGGCTAAATTAGCTCGTGAGACAGTGGAAATATATCACGGCCGGAAAGCGGCTGCCGAAGCCGAGAGAGAATTCAATCAAGTTTTTAGAGAAAAGAAACTGCCTTCCAAAATGCCGACAACCTCCATCAAAGAAAAAAACCTTAACCTCCTCGACTTATTAACTAAAATAAAACTGGCTCCATCGAGATCGGAAGCCAAAAGACTGGCGGAGCAGGGCGGTGTCAGGATAGGCGGGGAAGTCCAGCGAGATTGGCAGAAGAATATAAAGATAAAAAAGGGCATGATTATCCAAGTAGGGAAGAGAAAGTTCCTAAAGATTGGCTAACTAAAAACCCCTGCTCTTAGCAGGGGTTTTTAATTTATACTTCTTCGCTTCCGCTGTCTTTTTCAGTTTTTTCGTCATCTTTTGCAGGAGTTTCCTCTTCAGGGGTGTCTTCAGCAACGACAGGGTTTAAAGTTTCCTCGTAAGTCATGTTTTGATTTATTTAATTTCTCTTTCAGTTTACTCGACCTTTCCTTGGCTCTTCTCGGTTATAAAAAGAACCAAGTTTTGGTTCTATGGGGTATTATAAGGTTTCCAGCGAACTTGTCAAGCCCTCCCGGCCTTTTTTTGGGTTTTTAGTTTAATATTGACCTTCTCTTTTTTAAATCCTTTTTTTCGCGGGTGCCATGCCCAAATCTCCACCGGCAGCTGTATTTGATTGCTGGCCAGGAAAGCGGTTATTTTTTTTCTCCTGGCGGCGACATTAGGAAGGGTTGTCAGTTGAATATTTTTCCTTTGGTTTCTTCTTAAGGCCAAAACGTCGATAATCCCGAAGACATCGCTCTGCTGGAACCGCACTTTTGGCGGCGCCCAACAAATCCAGCCTTCGTTCTCAAGCGATTTAATGAGTTTTCTTCGGGTATAATTTTCTTTAGCCATAATTAGGCTTCCTTGTCCACCGAACGAGGCGAAGCCGAGTGAAGGTCAAGAAGAGGTTTTACCTCTTCGCCTATTTGATATTAGAGTAAATTTCTTGCACCGCATCGTTTTCATCCAGCGCCTCAAAAAGCTTTTCGCAGTCCTTCTTGTCTTTTTCTAAAACCTCCATTTCTTGTTTAGGGATCCATTCTAAAGAGCCGGGTTTTTGAGATTTTCTTTCGAACATCCATCTCACTCCGCCTTCGCCCACCAACTTGCCGTTGTTTTGGTTGAGGATTTGCCTCACCTCTCCCAAGGTGCGGTTTTTATTGTCGGTGATGCCTTCAATGATAATAGCGACGCCGCCCGGGCCGTAGGCTTCAAAAATAACCGATTCCAGCTTCTCGCCCGCCAACTCGCCGGTACCTTTCTTAATTGCCCGGTCAATGTTTTCTCCGGGCATGCGTGCTTCTCTGGCCATTTCAATCGCCATGCGCAATTTGGCGTTGGTTTCCGGGTTAGGCCCGCTTTCTTTGACGGCAACCGAAATAAGCCTCGTTACCTTTGAGAATATCGTGCCTCTTTTCTGGTCGGTGAGTTCTTTTTGATGTTTTATTTTTTTAGCATGCGAATGACCAGACATATATTTTATCTTAACCCGATTCTAACTTTCTTTTCAAGGGCTAAGATTATTACTGCTGAAAAGATGGCGACCAGCGCTGCAATTAGAAATACGGTGAAAGAAGCCGGCGTTTTGAATATTGGTTCCCCTGCAGCCGTCAAGCCCTTGCTTGATATGGGTTGAGGTTCTGTCGTTTGAGATTCAACTTGATAAGATTCGTCCACCCAGGCTAAGCCTTGTTTTTTAATATCGGCAATTCTTAAGCTGCCTACGCCGTTTATCTTCATTAAGTCGTCTAACGACGAGAAGGGCCTTAAGGAAATCAGCTCTTTCGCCCTTGCTTCCCCGATATGGATGATTTTGACCAACTCCTCCAAGGGGGCGGTATTCACGTCTATTTTTTCTGCCGCTAAAACCGGATTGGCTAGAATTGCTCCTGCCGCCGCAAAAAGGAATAAAAGCAAGCTCGCCCTTGACAAATTTTTCATATTGCCTTATAATAGGGGGTTAACCTAATCAATCAAAACAGCTCTTGAGCTGGGGGTAGGAATTTCTCTTAGCCGGATGGTCTGGCTTGCCCCGTTAGAGACTTTGCAATTCAAAGCTGATTAGCAAAGAAATTTATATCTTGGATTATAATTGGAGTCTCTAACGGGGTGAGGCGAGGCCATTCCTCGGAGAAATTCTAAACTTTATGTTCCTAAACTAGAGTAGCCCTCAGCTCAGGAGTTGTTTTTTTTATTCTCCCGTTACTCTTTCTACTTCTGCCAAAGTGCTCATACCTTCCAGGACCTTGATAAATCCGTCCTGCTTCATCGATACCATGCCGTTATCCATCGCCTTTTTTCTCAAAGCGGCAATAGAGGGATTAGCCAGAACAAACCTTTCCACTTCTTCGTCCATCAAAAATCCCTCAAAAATTCCTATTCTTCCCTTATAACCGGTGGAATTGCAGATTTTACATCCTTTTATCTGCGGTATTTTTAAGTCTGGGGAAAGTTTGGGTATTTTGACCGATTGGGGGACACCTTGCAGCTCTTTTTTGATTTTCTGCAAATCCTGGGCCGATATTTTTTTCAATTGGCCGCATTTCGGGCAGATTTGCCTAATTAATCTTTGAGCGACAGCCAGATTGACTGCCGGTCCGATATTCGAAGGTTTGGCGCCCAGATTGGTGAGCCGGGCAACGGTGCCGGCCGCGTCGTTAGTGTGCAGCGTGGTCAAGACTAAATGTCCGGTCAGGGCCGCCTGCAGTGCCGTTTCCACGGTTTCCAGGTCTCTGATTTCACCGACCAAAATAACATCGGGGTCCTGCCTCATGATCGATTTTAAGCCCGAGGCAAAATCGTAACCCTTTTCCGAAGCCACCTGGGTTTGGGAAACTCCCTTGAGGTGGTATTCGATCGGGTCCTCTATGGTGATGATTTTAATTTCGGGTTTTTGGATTTCTTTCAGAAAGGCGTACAAGGTGGTGGTTTTGCCGCTGCCCGTGGGTCCGGTTACGATAACCATGCCGTTCGGTTTTCTGATTTCTCTCTTAAAAATTTCCAGTAGGTCTTTTCTCAAGCCCAATTTTTCCATACCAATCAAGCTCTTGGGATTCAAAAGCCTTAAAACGATTGCTTCTCCTTTTTCGGCCGGCAAAGTGGAAGTTCTGACTTCAATCACCAAATTGTCTGTTTCGGGCGGCAGCAAGACCGAAAAGCGGCCGTCTTGGGGGCGGTTGGCGATGTTAAGTTTAAGTCCCGACAATAATTTGATGCGGGCGAGCACAGCTTCGTAAACAGCCCGGTCAATGGCGATTACATCCTGCAAAATTCCGTCAACCCTGACCCGAATTTTCGCATTTTCTTCTTGCGGTTCGAGATGGATATCGGAAGCGTTGAGAGTCAATCCTCCTCCCACGATAATTTCCAAAAGCTCGGTTGTTTTTTTAGCTAAAGAGTCCTGACATTCTTTTTGAAATTCGGCGATATTTTTTACCCTTTTTTGCAGTTCAGCGAATTGGGGAGAGGAAATTTGAATTTTTCCGGTTATTTCCTCCATAGTTAGATAACCTTTAATATTTTTTCTTGGGCTGAATTAAGGTCAGCATCCCTAACCAGGAAAATCGCTCCTTCGCCTCGTGAAGCACCTTCAAAGTTTTCTAAAACTTTTCTGACCAAATTCAAGTTTGGCGAATAGAAAACGCCTTTGACCAAGGTCGGGGAAGCGTGGCTTTCCCAAAGGATTAAAAGGTTCGGCAGATAGCGGAAGTTGAATTTAAGTTCTTCAATCGCAAAGCTTAGGTCGCTGGAAACGGCGCCGCACTCCTTAAAATCACTCTCGGTCAAGGAAGCGGAATATAGTTCTCTTTTTTCGTCGAGGTTTATCTTGCCTAGGATTTTCCCCAGCAACTTTATTTGGGAAATGTTTTTTTGTCGGTAGAGATGCTGGATGATTTTTTGATGATCGCCTCCTTTTTCAATCAAGAAAGAAGAGACGGCGAAGGTTTTCGGTCTCGTCCTCGGGCTGCGGAAATTCTGGCTGGCGCAGACGATCCCGGTTAAAAGGCAGGTAGCGATTTTCTCGTCGAACATTTCCGAGTCGATCAACTTGATTAAATTAGTCAGAATCTCTGCCCGGGAAGAAGTTATTTCTATCAAATTAACCTCGCCAAAGTTCTCATTAGCCGGTTTATTGTCAATGTTTAAGACTGGCGTTTCGGAAAAAAGCTGGGAATTCTGGTTGAAATATTCTCCTAAGTTTTCCAACGAGGCGACCCCCAAGGTAATCAAAAGGTCGGGGCTGAGGTTATTTTGGGCAAGGGCTGGAAAAGAAATGTCTTTTGCTTTCACTTCCCCTTTATTAATGGTAAGATAAATTTTCAGCCCTTGTTCGTCTTTCTCGTAACGCATTTCCGAGATTTCTTTTTCCGAGCCGTTGATGTTGATGACGAAATTCTGGGGCGAGGCAGATTGGAATTCGGTCAAAAAGCGGAATTTTTCCGGAACGTTTTCCAGTCTGACATTTGCATTTTTTCCCATTTTTTTTAAAGTAAAAAAAAGGGACAGGGCGCTACCTAAACTGTCCCCGTCTAATTCCTGGGATGGCAGAATCATAATATTTTGGGAATTTTCAATCAGGCTTTTAGCCTGGTTCAAGGCTTCCATACCCCGTTAGAAGTCTGTCGTCTCAGATATTAATTACTTATTGAGAAAAC
>CAYZHR010000035.1:0-6098 GCA_964477885.1 uncultured Candidatus Saccharibacteria bacterium | reverse complement strand
TTTTAATATTTTCCTATACGGGAGAACCGGAAGGTTCTCCCGACCCCTCTCCGATATGGGGTTGTTATATTTTATACTTTTTAGGTGGATTCAGTGGGCGGTTTGCGGCCCGAACCGACCGTCTTTCTGACGTTGCCTCTGACCGTCCTCGTATTGGTTTTAGTCCTTTGGCCTCTGGCGGGCAAACCTTTGATATGACGGATACCCCGCCAAGAGCCGATGTCTTTTAATCTTTTGATGGCTACCAGACGCTCCCGCCTCAATTCTCCCTCGATTTTTAAATTCTTTTCGATTACTTCTTTAAGTTTGCTGATTTCGGCGGAAGACAATTCAACGGCCTTCTTCTGGGGATTGATTTTTGTTTCAGCCAAAATCTTCCTGCTTAAAGAACGACCTATTCCATAGATATAGGTCAGAGCGATTTCTATTTGTTTTTGATCTGGGATGTTTATTCCGGCAATTCTGGGCATAATAAATTAACCTTGGCGCTGTTTGTGTTTGGGATTGTGGCAAATAACATAAACTCGTCCTTTTCTCCGGACGATTTTGCAGTGCTTGCAAATTTTTTTGACGGATGGTCGAACCTTCATCTTTAGATTCATCGACTAATCCCCCGATAGACTATTCTGCCCCGACTCTCATCGTACGAACTCATTTCCACTTGCACTTTGTCTCCCGGCAAAACTTTGATTCTAAACATCCTTAATTTTCCCGCCAAATGCGCCATTATTTCCTTGCCGTCGTCCAGCCTCACTTTAAAATGGGTGCTTGGTAAAGCCTCTAAAACAGTGCCGGTTTTTCTGATAATTTTTTTATCGGGATTAACCATTGGGACAATTATTTATGTTATCAGACGCTTCAAAATTAGTCAAGACGAAGTTTGATTGTTATTCTCTCGACGTCTTCAGGCGATGCTTTTACCCAAAAAGGCCAAAGTTCGATCTGAAAGCGCTCAAATCCCGCAATTCGGCCAATAACCTTTTTAATCTCGTCCGGCTTTTTGTTTTTAACCGACTCTTTGAGAGAATTTTCATCAACCATTGAATAGATTTTAGCCGAAACATCCAAATTTAAAACAATTTCCCCGGCCGCCAAATCAAGAGACTCGACGGAATAGCTGAAAGCCAGGGAGTTTTCCTGCCAGTTTTTTCCCGCCGGAATTTGCGATTCAAGGTATGATTTGGCGAGTTCTTTCAAATCTGATTCTTTGAAAACCAGCGCTTGGGAAGCAGCTTTAACCTGAAAAAGGAATTTATCGACTTCCTGCCCCTGTTCAGCTAAGGGAATGATGTCAATAATTTTCTCGCTCGTGGCGCCGACAACCAAAACGTAATCTTGAGAAGGCAGCACTTTTTCCAGGGCTTGCCGGCTGCCGCTTAAAGCTTCTGCCGTCAAAATCTCCTCGGCTTTGTCTAAATCTTCCTGGGTGACTTGGGACGTCTTTTCCGTCGCGCCTCCGGTCATAGGCTCAAAAGATTTGGCGTAAATGGTCGTGTAGCTGGCGGTACCGGCTAACCCCGGGATGGAAAAGGTGGTCGACCCAATATTGTATTCTTCGCCCGGCTGGTCGGCCTCAACTTCGGCTGCAACTTCGCCGGGAACGAGCTTCCCTCCTTCGTAATGGGCGCCGGGAACGATTATTCTCTGGGGAGCGCGAAAAAGCTTGCCGTCGCTGGAAACAAAACGGGTTTTGGCAACGAACGTCTGAGGCGAAGTAGTATAAGCGTTATAAACGGTAATGGTGCCGCGGGCTTTGATGCTTTTTGATTTAGTGCCGGTCGAAGAAAACTCTCTGGAAGCGACGTTCTCTGTCTGAATTTTCTCTCCGGGCAACTGAAACTCGGTAAAATCAGGGATGAAGATTGAGCTCAAAACCGTCACTTGGGTTTTAAAGCTACCGGTCTCTGTTTCCGGCCAAACCTCTATTTCGGCCTTGGGTTCTATTAAAATATAACTTAAAAGGGCGACAGAAGCCAACCCGCCGACAATTAAAAGGGGCTTCTGCCAAAAAGGAGAAGGTTTCTTTTGGGGTATTCTTTCGACTGGCTTCTCTAACTTTTTCTCAAAAGTCGGCTTTTCTTTAATCTCTTCTGAAGGAGGTATGATGTCAAATATTTTGGCTTTGGGCATAAAAACTCAGTTATCTTATTATACCTTATTTATTCTAAAATAGCCCGAATTCGCCGAATACCCGCTCCCGAGCTTTCTTCTTTTATAATCTTAAAATAGCCCAATTCGCCGGTTTTTTTAACATGAGGACCGGCGCAAATCTCCTTTGAGAAATTACCAACCGAATAAACGGACACTTTGGCCGGATATTTCTCTTTGACTAAAGCCAGAGCTCCTTCCTTAATAGCTTCATGATAGCTCATTTCTGTTTTTTTAATCTCCAAGTCTTCTTTGATTTTTTGATTGACAATCGCTTCAACCTTCTTGATTTCAGACTCAGTTAATTTGGCCGGATGGGAAAAATCAAAACGCAATCTTTGAGATGTAATATCGGAACCCATTTGCTTAACGTGTCCTCCCAAAACTTCTCTCAAAGCGGCGTGCAGTAAATGAGTGGCCGTATGGAGTTTGGCCGCTTCGTAACTTGCTTCTTTGCCCACGCCTCCAAACTTCTTTTCCGCTCCCGCCCGAGAAACTTCCCGGTGTTTTCCGAAAGCTTCTTCAAATCCTTTCTTATCGACCTTCAAGCTTTTTTCCTGGGCCAAATCCTGGGTCAGTTCCAAAGGAAAACCATAGGTATCGAAAAGATGAAAGGCGTCCTTGCCGTCAATGTTTCCCAAAGCGGCAATTTTCTCGAATTGTTTGAGTCCTTTTTCCAGAGTTTGAGAAAATTTTTCTTCTTCGTTTTGAATGACAGTCAAAATATCGGTTTCTTTTGATTTAACTTCAGGATAAATATCTTGGTAAATTGTAATTACTTTTTTAGCCAGAGGAATCAGGAAATTCGGTGGTAAACCTAAAAGTTTTCCATAACGAATGGCTCTTCTTAAAATCCTTCTCAAAACGTATCCCCTTTCCACATTAGATGGAAATATGCCTTCCGAAATTAGAAAAACCGAACTTTTGATATGGTCGGCGATAATTCTTTTTGCTTTTTCATTTTGGCCTGGGATTCCTATTATAATAGACGAGAATAAATCGGTTTCAAAAATCGTTGGCACATTTTGAGAAATTTTTACCAGTCTTTCTAGCCCCATACCGGTATCAACGCCAAAAATGGGCAACTCTGTTAAACTTTTATCTTTATGACGATAATATTGGTTAAAAACTATATTCCAAAACTCAATACCTTGAGAATGAATTTCTGTTGTAGGACCACAAGGGCCTTCTTCGCCTGTCGGTCCCCAAAAATTATCAGCCCTTCCGGCAAAACGTAAGTTTCCTTTTTCTTCAGAAAATCCAAACCTATTCCAAATTTTAACCGATTCTTCGTCCTTCGGAATTTCCTTATCACCCCTGAAAACTGTTACCCAATCTATTTTTATTTTTATTGAATCTAAAAAATCTTTTGCTAACTTTATCGCTTGCTCTTTTTTATACTCCCCGAAGCTGAAATTTCCTAGCATCTCAAAAAAAATCAAATGTCTTTCATCGCCCACTTCCTCAATATCGGAGGTTCTAAAACATTTCTGGCAGGAAGCGGCTCTTTTGCCGTAGGGCGACTTTTTGCCCAAAAAGTATTCTTTGAACTGCTGCATGCCGGCCGTGGTAAATAAAACAGAGGGGTCGGATGGCAAAAGCGAAGAAGAGGACACTATCTGGTGTCCTTTTTTTTCGAAAAACTTTAAAAAGTCGTTCCGCAGTTTCTTTGATGTCATCACTGTTTCAATATTATCAGAAATTCCACAAAAACAAAAGCCAAAGGCGTTCACCTCTGACCTCGTTTTACTTCCACAAACTACTATGATTGAGGTCTCGCCTCGAGTTGCCCGAAGGCCACAAAGGATATGAAAGAGGCTTTGCCTCCTTCATAGTAATCTCTGGAAGGGAGAGGGTTGGTTGAAGTATAACAAGTATCCCAGTATTTGCCTCATAGCGGCGAGCTGGTTACAATCTATTGGTAGTCGATGAAATTAAAATTTCATCTTCACCTTCGCCCCGCAGAGCGGGACTCGGTATTTGATTAACATTAATTCATCTAATCCATACATAAAACGTATTTATATTGTAACCAATTCGCCGCTATGAAGATTTTGGAAAGGGCTAATTCTCACTTCCAGAAACTTTAATTTTTTAAAGTCTCTAGGAGTCGGGAAAGCTGCGAATATTATTCAATTTGGATGCAGCTTCCCCTTCAGCCATCTTAGAATCTTTTTCTTTCTGAGAGATGATGCGGTGGCCGGTGGTGTCTCTCCACCCTAATAATTCTGTCGCCTTGCTTCATTTTATTCCCTCCTTTCTCTTTTTTCTTTTACACCTATATCATACCATACCCTATCAAATTTGTCAAACATTTTGAGGGGTCTACATGATTGAGGTCTCGCCTCAATCAATTACGCCGCCGCCGAGGAGTTCGTCACCTTGGTAAAAAACCACAGATTGTCCGGGGGTAATGGCACGCTGAGGGCGGTCGAAAACAATTCTGTTATTTTTATAAACTGTGGCTGAAGCTGATTTTGAGCGATATCTGACTTTAGCCTTAACTTTGAGAGGAAATTCGGGAAGCTTACCGGAAAGCCAATTAACATTTTTAAAGGTTAATTCTTTTTTGTATAAATCTTTTTCGTTTTTGGTCACAATTAAAATGTTTTTCTTCAAGTCTTTGCCTGCCACCCAATAAGGCCCGCCGGCCAACCCAATCCCCTTTCTCTGCCCAATGGTGTATAAGTGGAGTCCTTGATGCTGACCCAAAACTTTTCCATTAACATCGATTATTTTACCCGGTTTTTCCTTGATGTAGCGGGACAAAAACTCGTCGGTCGTCTTTTGAATAAAGCAGACTTCCTGGGATTCCGCTGTTTCAGAAACCGGCAATTTAAATTCTTTGGCCAATTGCCTGACTTCGGTTTTGGCATATTGGCCGACCGGAAATAAAATGTGTTTCAGCTGTCTTTGGTTCAGCATCCAGAGAAAATAACTCTGGTCCTTCTCTTTGTCTTTTGCCCTTAGCAGTTTGTTGGACATGCCCAATTGGGCGTAGTGCCCTGTCGCAACAAAATCGGCGTCTAAAGCCAGTGCTTTTTCTAAAAGCAGCCCGAATTTTATTTCTTTGTTGCAGACGACGCAAGGATTGGGGGTCCGACCGGCCCGGTACTCCGACAAAAAATAATCAACGACTTTTTTCTTAAATTCTTTTTTAAAATTCAAAACATAAAAAGGGATGCCGAGAATATTGGCTACTTCCCTGGCTCTTTTTTCAGCGTCACCAGAACAGCACCTGTTATAACCAGTCCCGCCTTCGCCAAGGCTTCGGCGGGCAAGCCAAAATTTCATGAAAACTCCCACCACATTAAAACCGGCCCTTTTTAAAAGGGCCGCTGCGACAGAGCTATCTACCCCGCCCGACATGCCCACGATTATTTTAGGTGTAGCGGTCCGCAACGACCGAGGCGACATATGATTCTGGTTTTATTTTAGGTTCAAAACCGTTGCCGCGAATGAGACCGGTGACTTCCTTAATCATGTCTCTGGTCTGGCCGTTCTCGCCGACATCGGCATGGATGTAGCGTAATTGGTAATTGAAGGAACTCGTAAGACTTTCTGCTTTTTCAGCCACTTTTTCTTTTAAAAACAGAGCTAACTGACAGGAAAGCAAAACTTCTTCCAAAATGCGCATCTTCCAGTTTACGAACCTCTTTTTGGCGGAAGGAGGATATTTAATTTTCTTCAGAAAGAATCTGCCTCCTTCACCTTTTCTTAAAACAACAATGGCTACTGGAAAGTTGGGCTCCTCTTCCGAAGAAGAATCGCAACCGACAATCACGTCATAAAATTTCTCTGGACTCTCAGCCATGTAACCAAACAATTCATCGATCACGCCGTCAATCGTCAGATTTCCTCGGGTGGGATTAAAAAAATGGTCGTTAAAAATCTCTTCCATATGTTATCTACCTAAGATAGCACGCCTTTTTGACGATGTCAATAAACTC
>CAYZHR010000034.1:0-6591 GCA_964477885.1 uncultured Candidatus Saccharibacteria bacterium | reverse complement strand
GGGCAAGGGTCGTTGCGCCCGGGCTTTTGTTTGGATTTCTGAACGACAGCTTGATTTTGCGGAGCAGGTTTTTGGGTAAGGCTGGCTTTTAAAATGGTGCTGGCAATGCTTGATTCGAGAGTTTGCAGCAACCCTTGGAACATTTTATGGCCTTCGGTTTTGTATTCCACCAAAGGATCCCTCTGGCCGTAAGCCCGCAGTCTCACCGAATCTCTCAAGGCTTCCATCTCCTCCAAATGATTCATCCAGAGCATATCAAGGGTCCTCAGGGCGACAAATTTAGCCACTTGATTAAAGTTATCTTTTAACTCTTCTTCTTTTTTTTGAAGAGCCGCCTTTTCCTCATCGCCCTTCGTCCAATTTCCAATTTTCAATTTCCAATTTTCAATGATAAGAAATTCTTTCCTCTTGCGGTAAATGGTTTCGCGGTGCTTGTTCATCACGTCGTCATACTCCAAAATGTGCTTCCTCAAATCAAAATTCATGCCTTCGATTTTTGACTGGGCCGACTCGATAGCGCCAGAAATCATTTTAACCTCAATCGGCTGGTCCTCGGGAATTTTCAAAAAACCCATCAGAGACTGAATTTTCTCCCCGCCGAAAATCCTCATCAAGTCGTCCTCCAAAGAAACGAAAAACTGTGAAGACCCGGGATCGCCCTGCCGGCCGGCTCTGCCCCTTAATTGATTATCAATGCGTCTGGCCTCATGCCTCTCTGTGCCGATAACATGAAGGCCGCCGGCTAAAATGACTTTTTTGGCGTTCTCAGCATCGGACGGATTACCGCCCAGGATAATATCAACTCCTCTTCCTGCCATGTTGGTCGCGATAGTAACGCTGCCCAATTTGCCGGCTTGAGCGATGATTTCTCCTTCTTTTTCATTATTTTTGGCGTTTAGAACTTGATGAGGGACGCCCTCTCTCTCCAATAATTTCCCCAAATATTCATTCTTCTCAATGGAAGTTGTGCCGACTAAAATAGGCTGGCCTTTTTCGTGTCTTTCTTTTATTTCTCTGACGAGCGCTTGGAATTTGCCGTTTTCTGATTTATAAACTCTATCAGGCGGCTCTGACCGCTGCATGGGCTTATTGGTCGGGACAATAACCACATCCAAACCGTAAACCTTGTCAAACTCTTCAGCCGAAGTCGCAGCCGTACCTGTCATACCGGCAAGTTTTTTGTACATCCTGAAATAGTTCTGGAAAGTAATGGAAGCCAGGGTCAGAGATTCCGGCTGCACTCTAACTCCTTCTTTAGCCTCAACGGCCTGATGGAGTCCTCCCGACCAGCGGCGGCCCGGCATCAACCTTCCCGTGAATTCATCGACAATTATGACTTCACCGTTTTTCACCACATAATCTCTGTCTTTTTTGAATAGGACTTCAGCTCTCAAGGCCTGCTCCAGATGATGGACGTATTTTATGCCTTTCTCTTCATATATATTGCCCATGCCCAAAATCTTCTCAACTTTGTTCACTCCCTCTTCCGTCAGAGTCACCGCTTTCATTTTCTCGTCTAATTGGTAATCTGTTTGAGAGTCTAATTTGGGAATGAGGCGGGAGAATTCCTGATACCATTTTGAACTTTCCATATCGGGAGCTGAAATGATCAACGGGGTGCGAGCTTCGTCGATCAGAATGGAATCAACTTCATCGACAATGGCAAAGTGATGGCCTCTCTGGACGTACTGCTTCAAGTCATAAGCCATATTATCCCTCAAATAATCAAACCCGAATTCATTGTTGGTGCCGTACGTTATATCGGCCTCATAAGCCTCTTTTCTGGAACAAGGCCTCAGATAATCCTCAATCACCTTAAAAGAGCCGATGGTATCTCTTTCTTTGTCTTTGTTGGCGCTGGGGTCGTATAGAAAAGCCACATCATGGACAATGCAGCCGACCGATAAACCGAGCAAATGATAAATCTGCCCCATCCAGACAGTGTCTCTCTTGGCCAAATAATCGTTAACCGTTATGACGTGGACTCCTTTTCCTTCCAGGGCATTCATATATATAGGTAGGGTGGCAGCCAAAGTCTTGCCTTCCCCGGTTTTCATCTCGGCAATCTTGCCTTGATGAAGCACCATGCCGCCGATCAGCTGAACGTCAAAGTGTCGCTGGTTCAAACTTCTTTTGGCCGCTTCCCTGACTAAAGCAAAAGCCTCCGGCAAAATATTATCGGAGGACTGTCCTCCGTTTAACTTTTTTTCAAACTCATCAGTCTTTGTTTTCAATTGTTCAATAGAAAAGCCCTCGAATTCTTTTTCGAGGTTGTTTATTTTCAGAACTTGCGGCTGCAATCTCTTCAAATAATTCTGATTGGCGTCACCGAAAATCTTAGTTAAAATCGCCATAATATTACCTCTCCATCATATAAAAAATATTCCCTTTTGTAAATAAAAAAGCTAGGACTCCTAGCTCTATACTCGATGTCGTTTTAAAAAAATGCTTCTACCTTCCTCTTTTTATTTCTTTAACTTTAACTTTTGTAGGTTTAAATTCTTTTTTGAGATATTCCAGTCCGCGATAAGGCTGGCTGTCTTTGCCGCAAGAAAAAATATCAATGGCCACATATTTCATTTCCGGCCACGTGTGAATCGAAATGTGAGATTCGGCCAATAAAATAAATCCGGTGATGCCGTGAGGGTTGAATTTATGAATCTTTATCCCTAAGGCAGTGTTTTTGGAAACTCTGGCCGCTTCAGCTAAAATAGCTTTGATTCTTTGCGGACTCTCAATTGTTTTTCCACCCCAAAACTCAGCAATCAAATGAATTCCTGCATATTTTTTGTTTTGTTTAAGGTCTTCCTCTTTCTTTTTCATCACGACAACTTTATATTTTTTCGATTATCTCATTATACAAAAAATAAATAGGGAAAAACATATGTCAAGCTGTGGATAACTATTTGACGACTTTTATCGTTTCGGCCGGACCCAAAACCTGCATCCTGATTGAAATATATTTGGTTATTTCTTTCAAATAATCAAAAATTTTCTGGGTCATTACCTCGCCAGGTACTAATAAAGGAATGCCGGGAGGATACGGCGTGATGGTTTGAGCAACAATGCGACCAATGGCCTTCTCTATTTTGATTTCTTCTGTTGGCTTTAAGGAAACCTCAAAAGGAGAGAGGGAAATTTGGGGAAGAATTTCTGGATATTTAATTTTTCGCTGGCTTTTCTTGGGAGAAATTTGTTTTAACACTTTGATAAAAGAAGAGAGGTCTTCTTTATTGTTCCCAATTCCAAAAATGAAAATCAAATGATCGAAAGTGCCAAACTCCGGCTCAATTTTGTTTTTATTTAAAATTTTCCAAGCTTTGAAGCCATTCTCAACTTCCACCACCAAATTGGTCAAATCCAAATCAAATTTATTTTTGTTCAAATAATTTCTCTTTAGGTATCTGAATTTTGACTTCTCCAGAAATTCTCTGGCTTTTTCAGCTAAATCTATCGGTTCTTGCCAAATTTTCTTCCCGTTCAAAGCCATTTGTCTCCTGACTAAATCCAGAGAGGCAAGAAAAATATATGAAGGGGAAGTAGTTTGGAGCATTCTCACCGTTCTTTTCACTTTCTCCCTGTCAATCCTTTTACCTTGAAGATGAAGCATAGAAGTTTGGGAAAGGGCTGGCAATCTTTTATGAATGCTTTGGACAACCGCATCAGCTCCAGCCGCCAGGGCCGGCTGGGGAAATTCTGGATGAAATTTCAAATGCGCGCCCCAAGCCTCGTCCACCAGAAGGATTTTTCCGGCCCGGTGAGTAATTTCAGCGATTTTTTTAAGGTCGGTCGTAACGCCGAATTGGGTGGGATTGACTATCAATATTGCTTTAACAGCGGGGTTTTCTTTCAAAGATTTTTCAACCGTTTCCGGCCTGACGTTCAACGGTAAGTTGAAGTCTTCATCGAACTCCGGCTGGAGATAAATCGGTCTGGCGCCGGAAAGCGCCAAGCCAGCCACTACTGATTGATGCATATTCCGGCTGACGAGAATCTTATCGTTCAAAGAGCAGGCGGAAAGAATCATAGCGATGACTCCCAGGGTGGAACCGCCGACCAAAAACAAAGTTTCTTCGGCGCCAAAAGCTTCAGCCGCCAAATCTTGGGCTTCTTTAATTACTGACTGAGGATGAGACAAAGAATCGATGTCTTCCAGAACGCTTAAATCAAACTCTGCGCTCTTTCCTAAAAGCAAATTTATTTCTTTGGGCAGGCCTCGGCCGTATTGATGGCCAGGAACGTGGAGTTTCGTTACCGATTTTTTTACGTAGCGCTGTAAAGCCTCGTAAAGCGGGGCTCGGTTTTGGTTCACCCCGTTAGAAATTTGGTTTATCTTGTACGTCACAGTAATTATGTTTATTGACCCCATTTAATTCGGAATTTCTAACGGGGTTCATTCGAAAGAAACAAAGGGTTTGTTGTCTTTAATGACCATTTTCTGCTTTTTTATCGCCGCTCGAAGATTTTTCGGCAGAATAAACAGGGACTGGTGGATTTTTTCGTCGTAAAACTTCAACCCTTTCAAACCTCTCTTTTTTATCCTGGCCCTGATTTCAGCCGGTTTGATTGAGGTCGGGTCGTATTTTTTCGAAGCAACGATGAATCCCCAAGTGTCATCGTAACTTGGGATAAAGACCCTCATCCCCCTGACAATGGGGAAAATCTTTTCGACGGTTTTGTGGATGGCGGTAAAAGCCTTGTTGTTCAGATGATTGGCTCCGTCGGCTTGCAGAGAAAGTATGCCGTCTTCTTTCAGCTTGTCGTAAACAATCTGATAAAACTTTTCCGTAAAAAGAAGGTAGGAAGGCGGTTCCAGCAAAGGAGCCGTCAGGTCGCTGATGACAACGTCAAACTTTTCTTTGGTTCCGCTTAAAAACTTCCGGCCGTCGGCTGGAATCACTTTCAGTTTAGGATTCTTAAAAATATTGCGGTTTATTCCTTTGAGAAATCTCTGGCAAATTTCTATCAACTGACCGTCGATATCAACTAAAAACAACTGTTTGACCGATTTGTGCTTCAAAATTTGATAAGCTGCTCCCCCGTCGGCACCGCCGATGATTAAAACTTTCTGCGGATTAGGATGGGTTATCAAGGCCGGATGAACGATCGATTCGTGATAAAGGAATTCATCGGCTTCTGCCACCTGCAATCTTTCGTCCAAAAAAAGAGTCTTGCCGTATTGAAACAGTTCCACGATGTCAACCGTTTGGAATTTCGTCTTTTGATGCGCAATTCTTTTTTTAACCTGAAACAAATGAGCGGAATGAGGGCCCTGAGTGAACTCCAGTATCCATTCGGATTTTTTGGGAAGCTTGCGGGTGAAAGAAAATGGTTTCATTTTATATGCAACTGGGCCATCATATATTTTGGCAAGACCGTCGAAGCAAAGTGAATTTTCGGCCGATAATATTTTAAATCAAGATTCAACTTCTTAAATCTTTTTTCAATCTGCTTGAAGCTGATTTTCTTCAAATTGATGTCCGAGGCCACGATAAAACTCTGCTCGCCCACGTCATACAATAAAACAGGGGCTTGGTGAATTAAAACCGAGGAGAAAACTTTTTCAAGCCGGTGAAAAATAAGCTTGGCCAGCTTCGTCTGGCCGAACAAGCTTCCTCCCTGCACGGAAATTACTCCATCTTTTTTTAAAGTCTTTTTAACGTCTTGGTAAAATTCCCACGAGATGACTTTTCGGGCCGGACCCCAAGGATCGGATAAATCGAGGATAATGACGTCGAAAAAATTCTTATAGTCTTGGATGAATTTTACGCCGTCGCCTACAATAACCTCGGCTTTTTTATTTTCAAACGCTCTTTGAGATATCGAGGGAAGATATTTCTTGGAAACTTCAATCACCTTATTGTCAATCTCCACCAGCCAGACCTTATCGACTGGGTGCTTTAAAACTTCTTCCAACACTCCCCCGTCTCCTCCGCCGATAATTAAAACTTTCTTGGGATTTTGGCAATAAAACATCGGAGGGTGAGAAAGCATTTCGTGATAAATAAATTCATCTTTCTCGGAAGTCTGGAAGATGCCGTCTAAAACCAAAACTCGACCAAAAGAAAAAGTATCAAAAACTTCAATTTTTTGATAAGGGGACTTGCCTAAATAAAGCTTCTTTTTTACGCGAAGCCCATTCTTGAGCGAATTCAGGTCGTAAGGTATGTTGGATGTTTGGAAAAGCCACTTTGCTTTTTTCATTTTATTTGTTTAAAGATAACCCCAGCTTTGCAGTCTGTCGCTGTCTTGATACCAGCGAGTGCCGATATCAACCCGATAAAACATATTCTGTAAACGAATATTTTTTACCCGACTATAAGTTTGCCGTCTGGCTTCTTCCACCGTTTGACCGGAACCGGTAACAATCAAAACATAACCAGATACGCCGGCCACCCTTAATCGGTCATCAACTAATTTGACATCGCCCAAGTGTATGCCTTCTAAATTTGGGTTGGGCCGACGAAATAAAATAGAAAGGTTGTGATAGGTTGAGATGTCTTGAGAATTGATCTCATCATAAAAATTACGAGTCACAGCAACAACTACCCCGATTTGAAAACCTTTTTTAGTTTTTAACTCGAAATTTTC
>CAYZHR010000033.1:0-6593 GCA_964477885.1 uncultured Candidatus Saccharibacteria bacterium | reverse complement strand
ATAATCACCTTATCCCCTTTTCCCTGTCTTAAAACCTTAGCCGAAACCTTGGCTCCGGCAATCTTCGGCGTGCCGATTTCTACGGTTTTGCCTTTTTCCAACAACAAAACGTCTGAGAAGATGACTTCACTCCCCTCTTTTTTATTCAATTTCTCAATTTTGATTTTACTGCCGGGCGAAACCAGATACTGTTTGCCGCCGGTTTTTATGACTGCTAACATATTATTCTTCCAAAAGCGGAGTTTCTACTTCTTTAATTTTTATTTTAGATTCTCCGTCTGTAATTTTTACCACATCTTTGTCAATTTTGCAAAGCTCCTTGCCGGCTCTGTTGTAACTGCTGACGGTTGTGGTCAAGTGATCTCCCAATCTTTTCATGTACTCGCTGTAAGTGAACAAATGCCTGCCCAGCCTTTCAACTTCTTTGATTATCGCTTGAGCCTGCTCGGAAATCTTCTGGTTTCTCAATCCCTGCAGCACGGTCTGCAAATAAGCCAAGAAAGACGTCGGGGAAACAATGACTACCTTTTTTCTGGCCGCATAATAAATCAAATTGCTTGTTTCGTCGGCGATGGCTCCCACTTTATTGATGAGTAAATCGTAGAAGACGGCTTCGGAAGGAATAAACATGAAGGCGAAATCCATCGTCTTTTCTTCCGGTTTAACGTATTTAGCGGTTTCATCAATCCTGTTTTTAAGGTCGGCGACAAAAATGCTTTCGTATCTCTTTTTCTCGCTGCTGTCGCGCGACTCCAGTATCCGATTGTAATTTTCCAGACTGAATTTCGAATCAATCGGAATAATCAGCTTATCGATAAAAACCACTGCGTCAACTATCGTACCGTCTTTAAAAGAATACTGCATTTTATAAGAGCCCGGCGGTAAAACATTTTTTAGAACCGTCTCAAGATAATATTCGCCCAAGACGCCGCGCTGTTTCGGATTTTTTAGGATGTCTTGGAGATTTTTCAGCTGATCGGCAAAGCTCACTACCTGTTTGTTGGTTTCATCCAATCGCGTTAATTTTTCCGTAACGCTGCTGATGATTTTAGCGCTCTGTCCAAACTGGGTCTGAATGGTTTTGGCCGATTCGGATAACTTGCTGTCCAGAATTTGATTCATATGGTTCAATTGCTGCATAATCAAGGAGTTGCTTTCTTGGCTGGAATTCTTTCTTATCAATAAATAAATAACTACTGCCAATCCGACAATAATTAAAACGGCAATTAGAATCAAAAAATAATCATTCATTAACCTATCTTAGCATTTTTTCTTTAATTCCGTCAAAAAGAAAAGTGCCCAATAATTTGGGCACTTGCCATTAACAAGGAACACTGGTCCAGCCGCAGTTGTGACAGGTCTCGATCCCTTCTTGGTGTATCAGTTCTGCTCCGCAGTCGGGGCATAAACCATCTTTAATCCTGGCCTGCCTAATCTCTTCTACGGTCGGACTCTCAGTATTTGTTTTTGACATGACTACCACCTCCTTTTGATCGTTAATTTAAAATAACATTATCTGGTTAAAATTTCAATGGTGACAAAGGCAAGATAAATTAAAAGCAAGAACAAGGCTTCCTTCTTGGTAATTTTCTCTCCGGTATGGATAAAAATGAAGAAAAAGAGGGCGGCAAAGAACAAAAAGATTCTGGCGATGAAATAAGGCGAGAAGTCGTGGATTTCAATCGGCGATATCAAAGCGACTATGCCCAGAACGAACAAAGAAGTGATAATGACCGCTCCCATCAAATTTCCCAGAATCATTTCTTTTTTGCCGCACAGGGCGGCTCTGACGGAAAAATAAGTTTCGGGCAAAGCGGTGCCTGCCCCAATCAGCAGAATGCCGATGACGACCGGGGATATGTTCAATTCTTCTGCTAAAGAAACTGCCGAGTTGATGACAAATTCAGCGCTCAAAAGCAGTAGCCCTATGCTGCTGAAAAAAAAGAAAATGTCTTTGATAAAGCGCCTAAAATCTGGCGCTTGGTTGTTGTAAACACGGGAGAATCTTTCTTTTTGAGAAAAAAGCCAGACAAGATAAATGGCAAATATAAAAAGCAAGATAATTCCGTCAATCCGGGAAAGAACTCCGTCAAAAATCAAAACCAGAGGCAATAAGGCGACGGCGGCCGTATAAACCACATCTCTTTTGACGATTTTCCTTTCCACCTGTAATCCCCCCAAAAAGAGAGCGGCCAGACCCACGGCCAGCGTCAGATTAATCACGTTGGCTCCGATAATGTTGCCGAAAGAAATCTGGGGAACCCGATGAATGGCGGAAGAGATGCCGATGAAAAGTTCGGGAAGGGAAGAAACGAAAGCCATCAACATAAAAGCGACCACAAACTCCGACCACTTCAAATAGCGAGCGATTCTTGAAAGAGACTGAATGGCCATGGTGCCCGAACGCACCAGAACCAAGGAAGCTAAAATAAAAATTAAAATGTATGACCAGATCATAATTTAAGAATATAATTCGAATATTACGAATAATTACCCGAATTCTACGAATATTCGTATCATTCGAATACGAATTCGTGGCATTCGGATTATATTTTACTCTGTTTGGTGTCGGACGATGAAATAGTGCTTGGCTAATTCAATCAACAGAAGATTCAAGAGCCCGAGGCTGATAACCAGCAGCCAGTCAGAAACTCCCAAAGGAACCGTTTGCAGCAAAGTGTTGAAAACCGGCAGATAAAGAGCGGCTAATAAAGCCAGAATGCCAACCGCCCAAGCGCCCACTAAAAAAAGATTGGAAAAAGGATTAAAATGCCAAATATTTCTTCTTAAGTTCTTGCAGGAAAAAACGTAGAAAATCGAATCTATGCCCAAGCAAGCGAAAATTATCGTCCTTATATGTTGCATATCATAACTTCCTCTCAAAAGCCACCACAAAAGCACAAGCAATACAAAATCAGTCAAGAACCCAATGATAAAAATAATTACTTTCATTTCCCGAGTTAAGAGTTTTACATTCTTCCCTTCAGGCTTTCTTTCGAGCACGCCCTTCTCTTTCGGCTCAAAAGCAAGTGCAATGCCCGGCAACCCATCTTCAATCAAATTGACCCACAAAATCTGGACGGCGGTAATCGGCAAGGGCCAGCCGAGAATGATGCTGACACCGACCAAAATGGTTTCAGTAAAACTGTCGGACAAAAGATAGGTTATGACTTTTCTGATGTTGTCGATGATGGCTCGGCCTTCTTCGACCGCCGCCACAATAATATTAAAATTGTCGGTCAAGAGCACCAAATCGGAAACCTCTTTGGCGACGTCCGTCCCCGACCCCAAAGCCACGCCGACATCCGCTTTCCTCAAGGCCGGGGCATCGTTGATGCCGTCTCCGGTCATGGCCACGACTTCCCCCCTCTTTTGCCAAGCTTCGATTATTTTCAGTTTGTGGGCCGGCTCGACCCGGGCGTAAATGTCAATATTTTTTACCTTTTTCTGAAACTCATCTTCCGACAACTTTTCCAAATCTTTTCCTTCAATAATATTTTCTTTTTTGGTCCGCAGTCCCAGTTCCCGGCCGATGACTTTGGCCGTAAGTACATGGTCACCCGTCACCATAATCGGCCTCATCCCAGCTTTCTTGCACGAAGCAATCGCCTCTTTGGCTTCTTCCCGCAAAGGATCTTTCAAGCCGATAAAACCGACGAAAGTCAAATCGTTTATTTCTTTTTCTAAGTTTCGGCTCTGGCCTTTGGTCTTTTGGATTTTTTTATAGGCTGTGGCCACCACCCTCAACCCCTGACTCGTCAAGCTCTCCAGTTCCTGGTTTAATTCATTGAGTACCTCTTCATCAACCTTTTTGACGTGGCCGTCTGCCTGGACGTGGGAGGAAAAACCGAGGATTTTCTCTGGCGCCCCGGAAACCAAAAGGGCTTCTTCCGAACCGTGAATAATGGGGTCGCGGATCAAAGAAACTTTAACCTTTCTCAAAGAGTTGGCTTCTTTCTGGTGATGAAGAGGTTTGGCTTGTATTAAAAGAGCGATGAATTTGTTCTGGGGATTGAAAGGAATCTCTTCTATTTTCGGATAAATCTGCAAAAGTTCTTCTTTCCTCAAGCCGACTTCAGCTCCGGCCAAGAGAAGAGATTTGTCGGTCGGCCGGCCACGAAGCCGCCAAAGAGTGTAAATGTCATGAGGGTTTTCGACAAAAGCTTCATTGGTCAAAGTGGCTATGGTCAAAAGGAAAATCTGGTCTTGCTTGGCCTTCTCTTTGAAAACCGAAGACCAAGGCAGTTTGTCCTGGGCGCTGATTTCGGTTTTCAAGGTGACGGTTTTGGCAACCGCCATCTTGCCTTCCGTCAAGGTCAGAGTCTTGTCGGTGGCGATAATAGAGGTTGAACCCAAAGTTTCAGCCGCCACCAGTTTCCGCACCAACCCTTTCCTTTTTAAAATCCGCTGCATGCCCAAAGCCAGAATAACGGTCATGGCCACGGGCAGTCCTTCGGGAATGGCGGCCACCGCCACCGCGACCGCAGTTTCAAACATGGTCAGGAAATCTCCTTCCTTGGCTAATCCGCCGATGAAAACAAGAACGGCGACAACGCCGATAATTATCCCGACTATCTTTGAGAAATGAGCCAATTTCTTCTGAAGCGGGGTTTTGTCGTCTTTGGTCTCTTTAACCAAGGAAGCTATCTTGCCCATTTCGGTTTTAACGCCAACGGCCGTGACGATTGCTTTGCCTTTGCCGTCTTCGACCATGCCTCCGGCGTAAACCATATTGTCACGATCGGCCAAGGGAGTATCTTCAGCCAAAACTTCAATGCTTTTTTGAGCCGGCAGCCACTCGCCGGTCAGAGGCGCTTCATTAATCTTTAAGTTATGAACCTCTATCAGCCGACCGTCAGCCGGTACCTTGTTGCCGGAAGTCAGAACGATAATGTCGCCGGGCACCAAATCTTCTGAATTGACTTTAAGCTCATTGCCTTCTCTGATAACCTGGGCTTCAATCTTGACTATTTTCTTCAAAGAACTCAAAGCCTGGCCCGCTTTCTTCTCCTGGAAATAACCGACCAGCGTATTTAAAAAAACAGCGCCGAAAATAACAACGGCGTCGGTAAACTTTTGGAAGAATAGAACGATGATGCCGGCGATGACTAAAATGTAAATCAGGGGGCTTTTAAACTGCTCGAAAAAAATCCCTAAGCGTGAGAAAGGTTTTTCTTCTGGAAGTAAGTTGAGGCCAAAATTTTTCTGCCTGTCAGCTGCCGCTTTTTCGGTCAGACCTTTTCCAATATCGGAATCAAGAGTCCTCACAACCTCCTCCCAAGAAAGATTATGCCAATGATAATCAGCCATTATACTATTGTAACTAAAAAAGAGCTTCAGTGAAACACCAAAGCTCTTTTAGTCTTAGATTAGAAAGGACTAAATCCTTCCGGTACCAAAGCTGTCAAAATATAGTCATCAATCAGATATTGGTTAGCTGCTTCTAAAATCTCCCTTGTCTTTATTCTCTCAATGTTTTTGGGGAACCTTCTAAAGTCATAGGGCACCTCAAAAAATTCTTTTCTTAGAATTTGACCGGCCCAAAACTCAATTCGTTCCATTGCCTCGTCGTGTGAAGAAATCACTTGGTTTTTGGCGCGTCTCAATTCTCGCTCGTTCACTCTTTTGTCTCTCAATTGCCTGAATTCTTCCAGGATAGTTCTTACTGCTTCATTAAACCTTTTTTTATTAAAGCCGGCAAGGTAAGCGAATAACGTACCAACCTGGTTGAAATCGCCAAAAACCGTTCCCAGGCCGTAGCCAATGCCTCGTTTTTCCCGCAAAGCCACAAAAAGCCGCGAGCTCATCCCTTCAGAAAGAATGCCGTCTAACAGGCTTAATCGATAAAAATCGCGATTCAGGGAACCTGGCACTTTGTACCCCAAACAAAGATAAACTTGAGAACTGGTGGTTTTTCTCGGCACCAGTTTGATATTCTGGGAATTATCAAGGCCCACTACTAATTTTTGGGGCTTTACCAAGGCCGGAGCAAGTCCGCCAAACGTTGCTTCAATCTCGCGCACAACCTCCTCTTCGTCAAATCTGCCCATAACTACGATAATCATATTGCCAGGAACGTAGTATTCCAGCTTTATTCTCTCCAAATCCTCTTTGGAAAATCGCAACAGGTTTTCCGGCGCTCCGAGCACCGAATGAGCCAAAGGAGTATTTTTGAACAAGGTCGGGAAAAAAGCAAAATCAACCAAGTATTCCAGAGGATCGTCCCGACTCGATTCAAACTCTTCCAAAACTACCTTTCTTTCCAACTGAAACTCTCGAGAGTTGTAAGAGGGGTTGGCTATCATTTCAAAGAAAATTCCGATGATTTTTTTCAGAAGATGGGGCAAAACCTTGGCATAAAGCACGGTGCAATTAACGTTGGTTTCGGCATTAACCTTGGTGCCCGCTTCCTCTAACTCTTCTAAAATCTTCCTGCCTTTTCTTGTTTTGGTTGACTTAAAAAGGATATGTTCAAGGAAATGGAAAATCCCGAAATTCTCTTCCGTCTCATCGATAGAGCCAACCTTGAAACCAACCATTAGGAAAGCTTTTTTAGTATGTGGCCCCCTGGCCAGCAAAATCCGAAGACCGTT
>CAYZHR010000032.1:0-6610 GCA_964477885.1 uncultured Candidatus Saccharibacteria bacterium | reverse complement strand
AAGGAGTTTTACAAATTGTTGAAAGAAAGCGGAATTGAGAAAATTCCTTTTGTCCATTTGAGAAGCGATATGGAGCTTTGGGAATTGGATTATTTGATTAAAGAATGGGGGACCGAAGTTTTCAATACCCACACTCATCGGGAGTATGCCATTCCGGCCGATTGGCAGAAGCATAAATATCTTATCTACATCGAAAACACTTATGAGCCGTTTGATGAAGAGGAAGTGAAAAGGTTTGCCGGCGTTTGCCTCGACTTTTCCCACCTGGAGAACGCTCGTCAGTTTTACCCGGATGTTTACCGGCATAATGTCGAAATAATCGAAAAATACCCTTGCGGCTGCAATCACGTGGGGCCGGCCAGAAACTTTCCTTTTTTAGACAAAGCCACTCTAAAACCAGACTATCGGCACCCTCACTCTTCACACCTTTTAAAAGATGTGTCGGAGCTTGATTATTTGAAAAACTATCCCAAAAACTATTTCTCTCCTTTTCTGGCCGTTGAAATAGAAAATGACCTGGCCACCCAGCTCAAGGCTGGAGATTATGTTACTCGCATGTTAAAATAAAACCATGACACAGATTAACACCGGCACCACGCCCAAAGACGTCTTTCTGCATCTTTTGAACATTCTCACCTTTTTCATCAGCATCGTCGCTTTTATCATGCTTTATATTCAGTATATCAGCGCTCTTTTCCCCGATCCTCTTAACTTTTATTACACGGCCATAGCCGATGCGGTTCGCGTGGCCACATCAATCCTGGTGGTGGCGGTGCCGGTCTTCATTCTGACATCCTGGCTTTTAGGCAGGGATTTGGCGAATAACCCCGCAAAGAGAGAACTCACATTGAGGAAGTGCTTGGTTTATTTCACTCTTTTCATTTCGGCCGTCACCATCATCGTCGATTTGATTATGTTCGTTTACAGTTTCTTGAGCGGGGAGTTGACGAGCCGGTTCTTTCTGAAGGTTTTAGTGGTGCTTTTGGTGGCAGCGGCTGTTTTCGGCTATTACATTTGGGATTTGAGAAGGAAAAGCGTCAAGTCCAAAACCCCCAAAATGCTTGCTTGGGTTTTAGCTTCGGTTGTTTTGGCCAGCATCATTTGGGGTTTCTTCATCATCGGTACGCCGCAAGAGCAGCGGCAAAGAAGGTTTGACGATGAGAGGGTGTCCGACCTACAGATGTTGCAGAATCAGATCATTAACTACTGGACGCAGAAAGAAGTCCTGCCTCAAAACTTAAGCGATTTGGAAGACAGCATTTCCGGGTTTGCCGTGCCGCAGGATCCAGAAACCGAAATGTCATATAAATACAACGTTATGGGCGAACTTGCTTTTGAGTTGTGCGCCGATTTCAAGACTTCGAGCGAAGGCTTAGGTTCTGTCAAATCTTACTATTACGGTTCATTCCAGCAGAATTGGGAGCACGAAGCGGAAAGAACCTGCTTTGAAAGGACCATTGACCCGGAATTATACAAAACCGAGCAGCTAAAAGTGCTTCCGCCGGCGCGGTATTGATAAATCAACCAAAAGAAAAACCCCGCCAAACTTGGCGGGGTTTTTCATTCGAGAGTGTTACCGATTAATAGCGGCTGGATCTCTGATTTCTCCGTTTGGCGTGGCAGTCTCTGCAATAGAGAGGTCTGTCACCTGATGGCTCAAACGGCAGTTCAGTGATTTCAGCTCCGCAATCGGAACATTTCCAGTTCCCCTGATACATTTTTCTGGGGAACTCTCTGTCAGAATCAGATTTGTTGAACATAACGATTAAATTACTTTAAATAAAAAGCGACCTTTTTTTAACTCTTAAGTCGCTAACTTAACCTGGGCCTTTAATTCTTTTGAAATTAGATAGACTTACTTTAAGATGAATCGACTTACTAGCTGGTTTCATTATACTCCTTTGTTCGGACTTGTCAAGGGCTCAGAGAAACCCATAGAATACTGGATTGACAAAACGAGTCGGAAGTGGGAAAATGAATTATTCTAAGATAAAGGTCGCGTTTTAACTAAATGAGATATTTATTATGGCAAAAGAAGTTATCAAAAAAGACGGGTCAAAGCAGCCGTTCGATGCCGGTAAAATCAGGAATGCCGTCGTAGCTGCCGCTGCCGAAACCGGCCTGCCGGACGACAAAATAAACAAAGCAGTCGAACAGGTAACAGCCGCCATCATTCAAATGGTGGAAGAGAAAGAAGAAATAACGACCAGCGAAATCAAGGAGAGGGTTCTTTCAGAATTGGACGCTGTTGAGCCCGAGATTTCCAAAGGCTGGAGAAAGTACGACCGGGAGAAAAAAGAAATCTGACAATTTACGTTGACCTGACAGAAAACGCCCCTTTGGGGGCGTTTTTTTGGTTGCCAAAAGCAGGTTGCTTTTTTGAGGAATAAGCGTATGATGGGAGTATGACGAAGAAACAGCAATTTTTAGAAGAACACAACCGATTGGCCTCGGTCGATCTGCAAGCGACCGCCTCTTTGCTGTCTCATTTCAAAATAGCTAAGTCGACCCTTTTTAAAGATAAGAACTGGTCCATCGACAAACTGCGCCGGCCCTTCATTTTTTGGCTGACGTCTTTGAGCGCTAAAGAAAAACAGGACATCAACAAAGAAGAGAAATAATGAAAGAGGCTAAACCTCTGTCACCTCCGCCCGCCCGGGCGGTTTTTGTTTTGGTCGAGGTTCGACGTTGAAATAGTAGACAACTTGTTGACAACTTTTAATTTAAGAATTATCATAAAGTTGTCAACAAACCATTATGGATATCCGAAATTTAATCTTAAAACATCTTAAGAGGAGAAAAGAAATTAAAGTTTCAGAAATCGTCAAAGAAACCGGATTTTCCCGCGCCTATATTAGTAGATTTTTTCAAGAACTCAGGGAAGAAGGAAAAATCGCGCTTATCGGCAAAGCCAATAAAGCCAGTTATGTTTTGGCGCACGATAAAGCCGTTTCTCGGGCCAAAAGCTTAATTTTGAGCGTGCGGCGTTCCTGGCAGAACAAAAACATTTCGGAAAACGTTGTTTGGAATGATGTCAGGCAAAATAGCGGAATTTTTCTGAATATTCCCAAAAACGTTTCCGGCATCGTCAATTATGCCTTTACCGAAATGCTCAATAATGCAATTGAGCACTCACAATCTAAAAAAATAGAAATACAAATGGAGCGGAATGCCGCCGGCATCCAATTTGAAGTGAGAGATTGGGGGATTGGCATTTTTAACAACATAATCAAAAAAAAGAAACTGAAGAACGAGCTTGAGGCGATCCAGGACCTTTTAAAGGGGAAACAAACTACCTCTCCGCAAGAACACACCGGCGAGGGCATTTTCTTTACCTCGAAAGTGGGGGATATGCTGGCAATTCAAAGTTCGAGAAAAAAAATGCTGTTTGACAACAATCTGAACGATATTTTTATCAAAGAGGCGAAAGAAACAATCGGCACTAAGGTTAATTTCAGAATTGCCGTTAAATCAAAAAGAAATCTTAGCGGTGTTTTTAGGAAATATTCCGATGCGGCCTTTGCTTTCAGTAAAACGGAAACAAAAGTCTCCCTTTATAAAATTGACTCCGATTTTATTTCCCGCTCCCAGGCAAGAAGAATTGTTTCAGGCTTGGAGAAGTTCAAAAAAATTGTTCTTGATTTTAAGGATGTTGATACGGTCGGTCAGGCTTTTGCCGACGAAGTTTTCCGCGTTTGGCAGAGGAGATACCCTAATATTGATATTAAATATCAAAACGCCAACGAAAACATTGAGTTTATGATTAGGCGCGCCAAAGGTTAAAATTGCGCGATTCTTGCGCGATTCTTGCGCGATTATAAAATAAGCGCTATAATATAAATATGTTCAACCCAAAATACAAACTCACCAATTCAATCGTCCGAATGCTGACAGATATCGCTGAATCGAAAGTGGTTATCGAGCGCGCCAAAATTTTACCTCAACAGGAAATAAAATTAAGGCGTCAGGCCTTAGTCAGAATGACGCACAGTTCAACCGCCATAGAAGGGAACAGATTAAATATCAACGAAGTGGGGGCCTTATTGGCTCGTAAGAAAATAGACGCGCCGCAAAGGGATATTTACGAGGTGCAAAATTACCTTAAGACTCTAAAATATATAGAGAAAATCGTAAAGTCAAAACAATTGATTACCGATAAGGCATTACTCAATATCCATAAATTAGTAGCAAACAAAACTCTTCCTCAGGACCAGTGCGGCAGATACAGAAAAACCGTCGTTTTTGTGGTAAGGCGACGCCAGGGACTTTCGGACGAAATTGTCTATACCGGCCCGGAAGCAAAAAAAGTGCCGGAACTTTGCCGAGATCTTTTTAACTGGATAATTGAAAGCGGTAAAAAAGAAATCAATCCGATAATTGTGGCTGGGGTTGCCCATCAAGAAGTAGCCGCCATCCATCCGTTTAGCGACGGCAATGGCCGGACGGCCCGGGCTTTAGCAACTCTAATATTATATAAGCGGGGTTATGATTTCCGCCGTCTTTTCGCGCTGGAGGATTATTATAATCGCGACAGGCAGGCGTATTATAAGGCGATTGACATCGGAGAAAATTATGAAAAAAGAAGAACCGATTTCACTCCTTGGTTGGAGTATTTTGTCAAAGGATTTAAAGAGGAAATAGATAACGTAAGGAGTATGGTCATTGCTCTTTCTGGCAGAAAAATAAATAAAAATATCGGCTCTCAGATTTTTTTGACTAAAGAGCAAATGGAAATTTTAGATTTTCTTGGTCAAATCGGAAAAATAAGCGTCAAAGACGTTGTAGACATATTAAAATGTCCCAAAAGAACAGCTCAGCTTCATCTGCAAAAACTTAAAAAATTTGGCATAATAAAACAAATCGGGAAAGGCCCGGTTTCGGCCTATGTAATGAAATAATGAAAAAACCATTCAAGCAAAACCAAAAGAAGCAAAGAAGATGGGGCTTGGCCGCCCGTTTGGAACACAGTCGCAAGAGATGACCGAAACCAATTTCGAAAAATTAGTGGCAGAAGCGCTGGACGCTTTACCGGAGAATATCCGGCGGAAAATGGACAACGTTGAAGTTGTGGTGGAAAAAGGTTCGGCTCGCGGCCCTTACCTCGGCCTTTATGAAGGCGTTCCCAAAACCGCTTATGGCAGGGGATTTGGCATGGTTTTGCCCGATAAAATCACCATTTTCCAGCAGCCCTTGGAGAAAATGTCCCGTTCGGAGGAGGAACTAAAAGAGCTTGTTAAGAACGTCGTTTGGCACGAAATCGCCCACCACTTCGGGTTTGACGAGAAATCCGTTAGAAAATTAGAGAGAAAAAGAAAAAAGAAAAGTTTCAGGTCGTTGAACAGCGGAAAAATTTCTCACTATGCTGATTGACGACGTCAAAATTAAGGTGAAAGCCGGAAACGGCGGCAAGGGTGCCGTGGCTTTCAGTAAGGTCAAAATGACTCTCGGACCGACCGGTGCGGACGGCGGTCAAGGAGGCAGTGTTTATTTTGAAGGCATTTCTGATTTAAGCGCCTTGAATCAATTCCGCTATAAAAAAGAACTGTCAGCTGAAAGCGGAAAAGACGGCAAAGGGGGATTCAGCGACGGCCCAGACGGCAAAGGCCTTTTTTTAAAGGTGCCTGTCGGCACGGTCATTCATAATTTGTCCCTGAAACAGGATTCAGAAATTATTTCCGTGGGGCAGCGTTTATTGGTGGCTAAAGGTGGTAAAGGAGGGCGGGGAAACTTTAAGTTCAGATCGTCTGCCAACACGACTCCCAAGGAATCTGAAGAAGGTTCTTTGGGGCAGGCATACGAATTGAGGTTGGAATTAAAGATGATAGCCGATGTCGGGTTTGTCGGCTTACCGAATGTCGGCAAGTCCAGCTTACTGAATGAGCTGACCAAGGCTAAAAGCAAAGTGGCTGATTATCCTTTCACGACCCTGAATCCCAATTTGGGAGTTTATTACGGGCTTATTTTAGCCGACATCCCGGGCCTCATCGAGGGAGCTTCTTCAGGCAAAGGTTTGGGCGTTAAGTTCCTGCGGCACATTGAAAGAACCAAAACCCTTTTCCATTTTATTTCGTCTGAATCTCAAGATCCTTTGCAAGACTACAAAATCATCAGGCAGGAGCTCGAAACTTACAATCAGGAGCTTTTGTTAAAGCCGGAATACGTCTTTTTGTCCAAAACCGACTTGCTGCCCGAAAAGGATATTAAAAAGAAAGTGGCCTTGCTTAAAAAAACAGGCAAAGAGGTGCTGGCCGTTTCTATCATAAACGAAAAGAGTTTGAAACTCGTTGAGGAAGTATTGCGGGAAATAATCAGGCAGCGGTAACTTTTAGTCGAAACTTACATCTGGTAGGTCTTTAATGGGAGAGTCGTAAAAACCCCTCCTTTTTTATTTTGGTTGAGGCTAAGCCTCTTTCATTTTCGAAGCTGGACAAAACGGGTCAAAAGTGGCAGAATTAAAAAGATTAGATTAAAGGAGGTTTCTAAATTAATAATGGAAGGAGGAAAAGAATATGCCGTATCCCGTTAAGGTTTTTAGCACGAGAGGTTCTGATATCCTGGCGAAAGAGGTCTGCAAAGCTTTGCAAACCCGTTTACCCCAGGAGCTTCAGTC
>CAYZHR010000031.1:0-7135 GCA_964477885.1 uncultured Candidatus Saccharibacteria bacterium | reverse complement strand
CCGTTTGGGGCGGCAAATCTAAAAAATAATGGCTCAAAAAAGCAAAAATGAGCCCCAAAACGGGATTGGGAAATTTTGTGGCGATGACTACGCCGGCTAGGATATGAGGAGTTAGAAGCATAGAAAATTATATTACGACAACTATGGACTACCTTAAGATATCTTGATACAATAAATTAATGGCGAAGAAAAAATATACTTTGTCTAAAAGGATATTAACTAATCTTTATTATAAACAAAAATTAAGTACTTTTCAAATTGCAGATAAGTTTAGCTGCACCGCAGGAACAATTATAAACTACATGAAAGAATACAATATCAAAAGACGTCATTCCGGTCCCAGAAGAGTTAATATATCCAAAAAAACACTCTATTCATTGTATATCCAAAGAGGATTTTCAAGTAAGCAAATAGCTAAAATGTGTCATTGCGATCAGACTGCTATTCTGAATAGATTAAGAAAATATAACATTTCAATAAGACATCCCAAACAGAAAATCATTATATCTAAAGAGGATTTAAAGAAACTCTATAGAAAGCAAAAACTTTCTACATATAAGATAGCAAAAATATATGATTGTGGACCTAAAACAGTTTATCGATATTTAAAATTATATAGGATAGAGACTCGCCCCAGGAAAATTATAAATATACCTAAAAATAAATTAAAAACTCTTTATATTAAGAAAAAATATCCTCTTAGTAGGATTGCGAAAATTTATAAATGTTGTTCCGTTGCGATTTTGGATAAGATGGAGAAATATAAAATTCCCAGGAGAAGTACATCCGAAGCGGGTACTATTTATCCCAGAAATAATTTTAGTGGAGACTTTGCTACCAAATCTTATATGATAGGATTTAGAGTCGGCGATTTGAGAGTAAGAACAAATCAATTTTCAATTGGGATTGGTTGTGGCACAACCAAATCTGCTCAAGTGCAGTTGATAAAAGAAGTATTTAGGAAATATGGGCCGATTTGGGTGAGTAAAAAAGACAAAAGAGGAGCTAACCACGTCGAATGTTCCCTCAATTCTTCGTTTAAATTTTTGTTGCCCAAACACAAATCAATCCCAAAATGGATTTTTAAGAATAAAACTAACTTCTTTAATTTCCTCGCTGGTTATACTGATGCAGAAGGCAATATTAGCATTGCCGGAGGACGAGCAAAGTTTCGTATTAGAAGCTATGATAAGGGTATTTTAAGAAACATTCATAATAGACTACGTGGGCTCAGTATAAATAGTCTATTTGGTTTAGATAAAAGGGCCGGTAAGGACAAGAGGGGCGTCTTTCGTAGAAAAGATTACTGGGGTATAATTGTAAATGAACGGAAGTCGTTATTAAAACTTTTTAATTTTTTGAAGCCATTGTTGAAACATAGGAAACGAAAAAACGATTTATTAAAAGCTCGGAAAAACGTAATTTTAAGATTAAAAAATTAATTTTGTTTGTGAATAAATATTACATTACAACATCACTTCCATATGTTAATACGCCTGGGCACTTGGGCCATGCACTGGAATTCATTCAAGCGGATGTCTTGGCGCGCTATCACCGGATTTTGGGCGACGATGTTTTTTTCTTGACCGGAACAGATGAGCACGGCGCAAAAATCGTGAGAGCAGCTGAAAAAGCGGGCAAAACTCCCAAACAATTCACCGATGATATATCTAAAAAATTCAAAGAGCTGACTAGGGTTATTAATTTGTCCAATGACGATTTTATCAGAACCACCGACCAAAAAAAGCACTGGCCCAACGTTCAAAAAGTCTGGCTCAAATTAAAAGAAAACAACGATATTTATAAAAAGCGATACAAGGGTTTTTATTGCGTGGGCTGCGAAGCTTTTGTTAGAAAGAAAGATTTGGTTGATGGAAAATGCCCAAATCATCAAAAAGAACCAGAGGTTCTTGAAGAGGAAAACTACTTTTTCAAACTTTCAAAATATTCAAAACAAGTTGAAAACTTAATTAAGAACGATGAAATAAAAATCGTTCCCGAATCAAAAAAGAATGAAATCTTAAACTTTATCGAGCAAGGAATAGAGGATGTCAGTTGTTCCCGTTCTGAAGAAAATTTAAAATGGGGGATACCAGTTCCCGGTGATGATTCTCAAGTAATTTATGTTTGGTTTGAAGCGTTAATTAATTATCTTTTTCCTAAAAAATATTGGCCAGCTGATGTCCATTGCGTCGGTAAAGACATCTTTCGTTTTCATGCCTTATGGTGGCCGGCCATGCTTTTAGCTTTGAGGAAACCTTTACCTAAAACCATTTTAGTTCACGGCTTCATCACTTCTGAGGGACAAAAAATGTCGAAATCGCTGGGCAACGTTATTGACCCGTTTGAGTTGGTGAAAAAATACGGCACCGATCCGGTAAGATATTTTCTTTTAAGGGAGATTCCCTCGACCGAGGACGGCGACTTTACTTACGAAAAATTTGAAGCAAGATATAATGCCGATTTGGCTAAAGGACTGGGGAATCTTATTGCTCGGGTTATAACCCTCGCTAATAAATCCAAAAGCCAAAAATCCAAAATTACAAGTCAAATCTTAAAAGTTATTGATGAGACGCAAAAGAAACACAAAAAGACACTGGAAGAATTCAAATTCAATGAAGCTCTGGCGGCGATTTGGGCATTAATTAGCTGGTGCGATAAATGTATCGAGAGAGAAAAACTATGGGAGACAAAAGACCAGAAAATTCTCGACAATTTACTATTTGCCATCAAAGAAATAGCGGAATTACTTAAGCCGTTTTTGCCCGAAACTTCAGAAAAGATATTGGAACAAATAAAGACCAAAAAGAGCAAACCATTATTCCCCCGACTTTAATGCTAATCGATACTCACGCTCATTTGAATTTCCCAGCTTTTAAAAACGATGCCGAAGAAGTTATTAAGCGCTCTTTAAATAATAATGTTTGGCTGATAAATGTGGGGTCGCAGTACGGTACAAGTAAAAGGGCTGTAGAGATTGCCGAGGAATACAAGGAAGGAGTTTACGCTGCGATTGGTTTGCACCCGATCTATTCTAAGGATGGTTTCCAATACGAAAAATACAAAGAACTTGCCGAGTCAAAGAAGGTGGTGGCCGTAGGAGAAATCGGTTTAGATTATAAAGCAGAATATGTTTTATTCAAGGAAAAACAAAAAGAGGTTTTTCTGAAACAGATTGATTTGACCAGAGAATTGGATTTGCCTATCATTTTTCATTGCCGGATGGCCCATCACGACCTTTTAGATATTATAGATGCTAATCTGCGAGGAGTGATTCATTGTTTTACCGGCACCTGGGAAGAAGCGCAAAGATATCTGGAGATGGGTTTTTATCTGGGGTTTAACGGGATCATATTTAAATTAAATCTCGACGAGATCATTCAGAAAGCTCCTTTAGAGAAAATTTTGGTTGAGACCGACTGCCCGTTTTTGACGCCACCCCAAGAAGAAGGCCCCGCCTCCGCCAAGTCTTCGGCGGGCAAGCGCAACGAACCTTTTTTTGTAAAATACGTGGCCGAAAAGATTGCCAAAATAAAAGGATTAGGTTATAAAGAAATATCTCGGGTTACCACCGAGAATGCGAAAAAACTTTTTAAAATTTAAAGGAGGAAAAACTATGAGAATAGCAATCGCTGCTACACACGGCGCTGGAAAAACCAAGTTTGCACAAGGTTTAGCCAAAGCAATAGGCGGTAATTATATCCACGACATAGTCAGAGAAGAAGCGATACCTAAAGGATTTAAGTTCAACAAAAATACTCCACCAGAAGTTCAGTTGTGGCTGACTATGCGGCAATGGGAGCTAGAGATGCTTACCCCTGAGCCCTGGGTAGCTGATAAATGCCTGTTAGATTACTTGGTTTATGGCGACATCCTCATCAAAGACCAAGAGATTATGAAAATGGTCAAAAGGATTGTTGAAAGTAGCGCTCGTTATAATCTTGTCTTCTATTTCCCGATTGAATTTGAAATGGAAGAAGACGGATTCAGGAGCAAAGAATTGCAGCCAGTCATTGATGCTGCCTATAAGGAATATCTGGAGAAACGCGGGATAAAATATATTACTCTTCCGAGTTTCATCAAAGAATCGTCATCAAAAGAGGAAGCGATTAAAAAAAGGATAAATTTGGCCTTAAACTACATTAAATAAAGCCGGAGACAAGCGTGTTCGTGGTAAACCAAACAAAAGGATGTCTCCGGTTTTTTCATTTGACAAAAGCCATAAATCTATTATAATAATCAATTATTGCCTGGCAACCAAAATAAAATAAAAAGGAGGTAAAAATGGCAAACCAGGTAATCGCAGTTGTACCTTCCAAGGAAAGACATATTTTCTGCATGGAGGTAAAAGGAAAGGGTAAGGAATTCAAAAAACCAGTTCAAGCAATCGAGTGGTTAAGAGAAAGGCGAAACGGCAACAATCTTATCGTTCTGGGACTGATGGGCGGACCTGGCCAGGAGTTCTTCGGCAAGATTTTGGAAATGGGCATACCGGTACAAAGGATGCCGATGTTCCAGATACAGGCTATTACTGCTCTTGAGCCAAAAGCGTCAATCCAAGACCGCGCCGTTGCCCTTCACTTATCCTGGGGAGAAAAACCCGAATTATTTTATCCTCTTCAGGAACTGGACCAGACCGTGGTGATGATTAGGGAATTGACAAGGCAAAGGTTGAATATCCAGGAATTCCGGAAGATGGCGACTTTGCAGCTGCATGCGGCTTTAAGGGCGCTTAATTTTATCCTGCCAGAAGAAGCCACCAGTCTTGTGGAATTGATTGACAAAGGGCTGAAAGACCAGTTTAAAAAACCCGAACTGCGGGAACAGATTGACGCCGAATTCAAAAAACTGGGGACAGCGATTCAGCTGAACGACTTCCAGCAGGCGAGATTATTCGCCATTCGCAATTTTTTCTCCAACCCGGGGTTCGTGCTCGGCGCCAAAAAAGACGAGCAGGAATTGGAGAAACAAATAACTAAACTTCTCCAGCATTTCAGCATCTGGCAGTGGTTGAGCCCTGGAAAAGATTCGGCCTTGCCGCCAATCAAGGGCTTTGGCCCGGCAGTTGGTGGTTCGGTGATTTCGGAAATTGGCGATATCCGGCGATTTGCGACTCCGGAGGCGTTGCGCGCCTACGCCCGATTTCATGTTAATCAGGAGGGGCAGTTTCCTTACCGTAAAGCCGGAGAATTCTCTCCCTGGAATCGCTATCTTAATCGGGCTGTCTGGTTGTGGATTGACGACCAAATGCCAAGATACGACCATCCTTGGCGATTGCTCTACGATTGGAAAAAAGCCAAGGAACTCCAAGCTCATCCCGAAGTTCAACCTAGGACAATCACTGATAAGCGCGGCCGGACCCGAACAGTCTATAACTACACCCTGAAACACCTGGATATGAGAGCGAAACGCTGGACCGGTTCGCAAATACTCAATTATCTTTGGGGTTTGTGGCAAGAAATAGCGGTAGAACCAGGCCGCGACCCTAGGGCGTGGTATGCACTTTCTTCTTGGCCGGAGTATTTTGCCAAGGCGACGCAGGAGCTTGACCAGGGCTTAGGAAGCTATCTGGAAGATGAGATTCCCAAGCGCCGCCGCCAGGAGCCGAAAGAGGAAGATGTGGAAGAGAAGGAATAATTTAACGAAGGTCAAGAAAGGACATGACTTAATCCAAGAATATTGCTGACCTTCGCAAAGGCCGGGGGCAAAGAAAGGAGTGGTTAAAACCAAACTGTTCACTGTTCCCGGCCTTTTCCATTTCCCCGTAGTAGATTCTCGACAGGCTTTCATTAGCGAGAACGTTTCTCGCTAATAGATTATTTGACAAAAGCGATTTTTAATGCTAAAAATATGAAGTGGTCAAAGTACAATCTGGTAAAAACCAAATGCAGGATTGGCCGCTACCAAAAGTTGGAGACAAGTGAGGTCGTAATTTAATCAAAAAACATGTTGTCTCCAACTGAAAAGAATCAGGAACAACGCTTGACATGGTTTATCCAAGTAGTCGGGTGTTCCTGTTTCTCAAGCCAGAGACAATTTATGGCATGAAATATTCAAATGAATCGTTGTCTCTGGTTTTTTATTTAACTAATTTTCAGCTTGAGAAAGCTGATTTTTATATTCGTTGTTAAGATGTTTGGTTGACAAAATGTTCTAATTTGCTAATTGTGGGAAGAGGAGGGATGTTCCGTTTTTTTTGAACCTTCCAAATAAAATATAGAAAGAGGTGAAAGAAAATGTTTGAATTCGAAAAGTACATATTACCGGAAATGGCAGCGGTTTGGGAAAGACAAAACAGGTATGAGAAATGGTTGGCCGTAGAGATTGCAGTGCTGGAAGCCAAGGAAGAGTTAGGTTTAATACCTGCAGGAATCGCCCAAAAAACAAAAGACAATGCCAGGTTTTCTATTGCCGAAATCGATGAGCGTGACAAAAAAATAGATCAAGAGATGGTTTCTTTTTTACGGACAGTCGAATCGTATCTCCCTGACGAAGTATTGCCTTATTGGCATGGAGGATTAACTTCTTTCGACATTTGGGATACGGGCAGACCACTTCAAATGAAAGAAGCAACAAGGTTGATAGAAAACGAGATAATGGAGCTTCTTGAAGTACTGAAAAGTATAGCTAGAATCCATAAGGTCACCCTAGAAATTGGTCGGACTCACGGCGTCCACGCCGAACCAATTACTTTCGGATTGAAGATTCTTAATTGGATTGGTGAATTGGAACGCCACCTGAAACGCCTTAGAGAGAATGAATCAGGGTTTTTTGTAGGAAAAATCTCTGGAGCAGTCGGTACTTACAGCAATATCGATCCTCGGATTGAAGAGATCGTTTGCCGTAAATTAGGCATTTCTCCGGCAAAGATATCCAACCAGATCGTTGGTCGCGATACTCATTATGACTGGTTGACTCACCTGGCCTCAATCGATAATTCACTGGAGAGATTTGCTACGAACATAAGACTGCTTCAACAGACAGAGATTGCTGAGGTTCAAGAGCCTTTTAAGGAAGGCGGCGGTTCCTCGGCCATGCCTCACAAAAGGAACCCCAATGTTTCGGAGAGGGTTTGTTCGTTGGCAAGGATCACGCGGGCATTTACGATTGTGGTCGGAGAAAACCAAGCCCTCCA
>CAYZHR010000030.1:0-7205 GCA_964477885.1 uncultured Candidatus Saccharibacteria bacterium | reverse complement strand
AGGTTCGAGAAGTAACTCCTCTCTGAAAACCAAACAAGAAAGCCCTACCGGGTCATTGATTCGGTAGGGCTCTTCATTTTGCTTGACATTTTTTTTATTTAATATATAATTAAAAAAGTTCAACAAATATCGAGGTACTTTCCAATAAAAGGAGATGGAATAATATGGAAAGGAGTAAGGATTACTGGCTAGAGCTTTTGAAGCTGACTGATGAACAGGGAAAAATCAGAGCGCCCCGCAACAAAGACATCAAGGAATATTTAGCCAAATGTTTGAATCTTTCAAGACCGACCATTAAATCATTGCTGGCAACTTGGGAAGAAAAAGGGAGAATCTGCTTAACCAAAGAGGGTTTTCTCCAAAAAGCAGTCGGGCTGCAAATCATTCCTGCTAAAGAAGAATTAAGACGGACGGTCCTCTTGGTAGATTGGGAAAATCTTTTCCAAAACCTCTATCCGGCTTGGAAACAAGAATTAACGCCCAAGTCTGTTTCCCAGGGCTTCCTCAATCTTATCAAGCAGATTAGCCGAGAAGTAGGCGAAGTCGTAAGTGTTTTTGTTTTCGGTCCTCCCCATTTAATGGATTATTTGTGGGCAAAAGCTTTTCGGGAACAAAAATTCTTTCCCATAATTTGCTACCAGATGCCGGATAAGAAGGGGGTAGAACGAGACACTGTCGATGAAACTCTTACAGATTTGGGAGAAAAGCTTATCAACAGCATGAAGTTGTCTCATCTCTGTGTGGCCAGCGGCGACAAAGACTTTGTTCCTTTGTATCTTGATGCTATTGCTAAAGGATTAAAAACCGTAACCATAGCTGCTTCAGAAACCTCTCTTTCTCTTGCTCCGGAACTTATTGAAGTCAGCGACAAGATTATCATTTTTCCTCCAATCGAAAAAAAACGGGATTAACCTCCCGTTTTTTACTATTGACAAAATAATTTATTTCAATTATAATATAAGCAGCTCGCTAAAATCATATAAGTTTCGCTTAGATCTGTCTAATTTAAAAAAGGAGAAGAAAATGGTTGCAACGACAAGAAAAGAAACGAAGAGTGGATTTCAGGTCCCCAAATTGAAGCGCTTTACCAAACCAGTAGGCCTTGAGCAGCTTGGCGACACGACCGAAGCCGACAAAGAAGCTAAAAAGCTGAAAGAAGAGAAAACTTTGCCCAGCCTCCATGAACAAGTAATCATCGCCCTGAGCTTTATAGAAACCACTGAAGCAGATTTGAAGAAAATAGAAAAAGCAGACAGGGTAGTTCAGGCAATCAAGGCAGAAGAAGTCAAGAAAGCAAAACAGGCGGTAGCGACAAAACGGCGATGGCTCACGGAATACATTAATCACGAGTTCGCTCCGTTCCGCTGGACAGCCTGGGTGGCTATGCTGACTCACTACTTCTCAAAAAAATTCAAGAGCAAAGAAGAGGCTCGGAGCTGGATCGCAAACCTCTGCCAGGCAGGCCATATCCAAAAGAAAAATGAAGGACCCCTCGAACTTCTCGGTGAACGTTATACCGTCAATGAATCTGCCGACCTCGGCGAACCCGAAATGAAACAAGTTAGAGAAGCCGCAAAGCAATTGGATGACAGAGTCGCCTATGCAGAAAAACTGTGCCAGCGAGAAAAGATAAATGTCGTTCTGGAAAAAGGCAAACTCTCGACGGCCAAATTTTTCAAGGGCGAACCCGGCTTCTATTCGGTGATGCCATCGCCAAATGGCGACTACCATCCAGAAGGCGCTTTACTGGTGAGAAGCAACGGCGAAAGAGTGTTCGTGCAAGAGGCTATTGGCAGTTTCCGGGAAGACATGGAAGAACTAAAGAAACTGGATAGGTTCCTCCTTCTTTTCACTTTAAACTGGGAGGAAATTGTGCCGGACTTCTTCATTAAGAAAGGCCAATTCACGGAAAGAGAAGCGGAATTGCTGATGGAGTTTTGGAAACTACTCAAAAGCGGCTCTGTCTGGAAAAGAAAAAAAGAGGTAGTCCTAGCCCAACGAGAAAAGTGTGCCGCCGGTACGAATATCAACCAAAAAGAGTTCCTTCTCGAAGAGAAAGCCGGCAACACCTTTCTTGAGTACGATGAGGCCTGGAACTGGTTTACCCCGAAAAAAGAGAAAAAGAAGATTTATAATCTCTTTTTCCAAATTGAGCGCCGGGAAGAAAACAGCCAAAAACTTGTTGGTTTAGTCAAATTTCCGCCTTGGTTAAACGAGTTTTTCTCTGACTGCCGAGGCTATTTCCCTGAAGGCAATCTTCCTAAAAATCTTCAAGCGGTGCTCGGACAAATCCGAAGACAGGAGGAAAGACGCCTCCAAGTCCAAAGTCATACTTAACCCGATCAATTTTAAGGCAGATCTATAGCGAGCGAGGGCGTTGATCTTTATATCAACGCCCTTTTCCATTGATTTTTTTTGATTTTCTGGTATGGTAAAAAGGTAAAAGGAAATGGGAAGTCTAATCAAAAATTTTATCTTCATTCTTTTGATTTTCCTGATTGTCTCGGGAATTTTTGCCATGGTTTATCAGCCCTTTGGAGAAGAAAAAGAAATTGCCCTAACGCAGTTGGTGGAAGACATCAATCAGGGAAAAGTCAAAGAAATCACTGTTGCCGGGAATGACATGGCTATCACCTACCAGGACGACTCCAAAGCCAAATCTAAAAAAGAAATAGAAGGCACTCTTTCCCAGTCTTTGATTAATTTTGGGGTCAGTCAAACAGCTCTCAAAGAAGTTGAAATTGAGTCAAAGGAAGAAAGAGGTTTTACCTACTGGCTGGGACCCATTTCTCTATTCTTGTTTCCTTTGTTGATTTTCGGACTTTTCTTCTGGCTGATTTTCCGCCAAGCCAAAGCCGGAGCCATGCAGGCTTTCAATTTCTCCAAAGCCAGAGCCAGGTTATTCGGCGCTGAAGGCCATCCCAAAGAAAGGATTACTTTCAAGGACGTAGCCGGTCTGATTGAAGCTAAAGAGGAACTGAAGGAGGTGGTTGATTTTTTAAGACACCCAAAAAAGTTTTTAGACATGGGAGCCCGAATTCCCAGAGGCGTTCTATTAATGGGAGCTCCGGGTACGGGAAAAACGCTCTTAGCCAGAGCCGTGGCCGGGGAAGCCCACGTTCCTTTTTTCCATATTTCCGGTTCAGAATTTGTTGAGATGTTTGTCGGTGTGGGAGCTTCGATAACTGGTGATACGCCGATATTAACTAAAACAGAGAGGCAAACAAAACTTTTGCCAATATCAGAATTTATTGACCGATTTTATAAAGAAAACGAGGAGGGATTAAAGGGAGTAGAAGATGTCCAAACTTTAGGAGCAGACTTTTCAAAAGGAAATAAATTCCTTCAATCAGGTAGCTGGAAAAAAGTAAAATCTGTTTATCGACACAAAGTAAATGAAATCTATGAAATCCACTTCTTGGGTGGAGAAATAAAAGTAACTGGCGACCACAGTGTTTTTATGAGAGATAAGAATCGTATTGTTTCTAAAAGAGCTGATGAGTTAAAAGAAGGAGATATTCTGGTTAACCTGCCATACAAAGTGAGAAGCATTTTTATTCCCGGCCTAGGAACTACCCACAAAATCAAAAGTTGCGAATTTCCCAAAGAAATAGAGCAAAAATGGTTACCAGTATGGAATGAAAGTTTACAATTAGAAAAATTCCAAAGGGCTTACGAATATGCTTTAGCCAATCAAGGAGAAATGACGCAGGAACAAATTGCTGGTCAGATTGGAGTTTCTCAATCTACTATTGGACTCTGGCAAAGAGGCGTTAATCTTCCTCGCTATCTTGAGGTAGCATCTCGCTATAAAAAAAAGAATATCCCTCAAAGGGTGCTGGCTACTTCCTCTTTACTAAAACTTCTGGGATACTATACTGCTGAAGGAAGAAAAGAAGATTACTACTTACAATTTGTTTTTGGCGCTCATGAAAGAGAACTACATCAAGATTGTATTAACTTAATGAAAGAAGTATTTAACACTAAGCCTCATTTAAAATATACAGAAGATAACGCATTGAGAATAACCTACCATTCGAAATTCTTGGGAGAATTTTTTGAAAGATACTGTGGCACTGGCAGTCATAACAAACATATCCCTGAATTTTTATGGGATTTGCCCAAAAAATATTTTTTAAGCTATCTTGATGGTTTAGCAAAAGGAGATGGCTATACCACTACTGAGGGTAAATTAGCTATATCGTCAGTCAGTAAACAATTAATATTGGAAGTGGCTTGGCTATCAGCGATGCATGGTATTCAAACAGGAATTACAGCAAGAAAATCCGCCGGCGGCAGGATAATTAAAAAGAATCCGCTCCCAGAAAGTTTTTATTGGGTTTTACAATTTGGCAAAACCTCACATCCTTTTTTAGAAAAAGCTAGATATCCTTATCAATTTAAACGCCCAAAGGTCCAAAAAATTATTAAAAGACCGTATGATGGCTACGTTTATGATTTTTGTGGTTGCGAGAATGAAGCATTTTTTGGGGGAGAAAAACCAATTCTTTTACACAATAGTCGAGTCAGAGACCTTTTTTCCACTGCTAAGAAAGCTGCGCCGGCCATTATCTTTATTGATGAACTGGACGCAGTCGGCCGACACCGGGGGGCCGGTTTGGGAGGAGGACATGACGAAAGAGAGCAGACTTTAAACCAGATTCTGGTTGAGATGGACGGCTTTGAAAGAGACACAAAATTGATAGTTTTTTCCGCGACGAATCGCCCGGACGTTTTGGATCCGGCCCTCTTGCGGCCGGGCAGATTTGATAGGAGAGTAGTCTTGGATTTACCCGACATTAACGAACGGGAAGAAATTTTGAAAATCCATGTTGTGGGAAAACCTTTGGCTCTGAATATCAACCTGCGCGAAATTGCCGAAAGAACTCCCGGGTTTTCGGGAGCCGACTTGGCCAACTTAGTCAACGAAGCAGCCATCTTTGCTGCCCGGCGCAACAAAACCCAGATTCATCAAGATGAACTTTTGGAATCAATCGACAAGGTGCTTCTGGGCCCGGAAAGGAAAAGTCATATCTTGTCGGAAAAAGAAAAGAAGGTGGCGGCTTTTCACGAAGCCGGCCATGCGCTCGTCGCTTCTTCCCTGCCCGAAGCCGAACCGATTAGAAAAATTTCAATCATCGCCCGAGGCCGAGCCGCCGGCTACACTTTGCAGTTGCCGACTATAGAAAAAAAACTTAAAACCAAAAGTGAGTTTTTGTCGGACTTGGCTGCTCTGCTCGGCGGCTACAGCGCTGAAAAAGTGGTCTTCGGGGAAGTCACCACGGGAGCGAGCAATGATCTGGAAAAAGCTTCGGAACTTGCCAGACAACTCGTCAAAGAGTACGGCATGTCGGAAAAGCTGGGCCCGGTGGCCTTTGGCGAGAAAGAAGAACTGGTGTTTCTCGGCAAAGAAATAGGCGAACAAAGAAATTATTCGGAAATGGTCGCCGCCAAAATAGACGAAGAGGTTTCCCGCTTCATTAAAAACGCTGAAATCACTGCTCAAAAGATTCTAAGAAAAAGAAGGAAGTTATTGGATAGAATCGCTAAAACTCTGATTGAAAAAGAAACTATTGAACGAGAAGAGTTTGAAAAAATAATCAAAAACAAACCTAAGAAGACTAAAATCAGAAACTTCAAAATCAAGCGCGTGTAGCTCAGCGGTTAGAGCACGGCTCTTATAAAGCCGGGGCCGATGGTTCAAATCCATCCACGCGCACACACAGGGGCGGTTAGCTCAGTTGGTTAGAGCGCAGCACTGACATTGCTGAGGTCACCCGTTCAAATCGGGTACCGCCCACCAGTATGAAAATCATATACGAGGATGAAAATGTGAAAGTTTTGGACAAGCCGGCCGGGGTAGATGTTGAGAATATCGCCAGAAGAGCCCACCGGCTGGACAAAGATACCTCGGGAGTATTTCTGGTGGCGAAAAATGACAAAGCTTTGGAATTTCTGCAAAAACAATTCAAGGAAAGAAAAGTTAAAAAGAAGTACCTGGCGTTGGCGGTCGGCAACCTGAAAAACGAGAAAGGGAAAATCGAAACCTTATTAGGCCGTTCGCCTCAAGATAAAAGAAAACAAAAAGTCTACCTGCCCCATGATCCCAAAGCCCAAGGGAAAAGAGAGGCAGTAACTTACTATAAGGTATTGCAAAGATTTGAAAGTTATGATTTGATTGAGGTTGAACCGCAAACCGGCAGAAAACACCAAATTAGAGCTCATTTGGCTTACTTAGGGCATCCGATTGCCGGAGACAAGCTATATGGATTTAAGAATCAGTCATTGCCTGAAGGGTTAAAAAGACAATTTCTACACTCAAATTTCCTGAAAATAACCTTGTCCAACGGAGAAACTAAAGAATTTAGGTCTGAATTGCCAGAAGACCTTAAAAAAATCTTAGAGAAAATTTAAAAATATGCCCCGTTAGAAGTCTTAGCCAGAAAAAATTACAGATAATTTTTTCTGCAAAGCACTAAGGGGGTAATAAAAATTAACGGTCTGTCTTCTTAACAAGTAATTAATACCTAAGACGACAGACTTCTAACGGGGTATGCCTACAAAATTTGAAAGCGCTGTAAAATCGCAAATAAAAAATAACCTGCCCGACATTCGGCCAGGCGACACAATTAAGGTTTATCAAAAAATCAAAGAAAAAGACAAAGAAAGAATCCAAGCTTTCGAAGGTTTGGTTTTGTGCAGAAAACACGGCCAGGAAGCAGGAGCTACCATCACCGTCAGAAAAGTGGTTTCCGGGGTCGGAGTAGAAAGAATATTTCCCCTCCACTCCCCTCTCATCGACAAGATAGAGGTGGTCAAGAAAGGAAAAGCGAGACGCGCCAAACTTTATTATTTGAGGGAAGCCAAAGGCCGCCGAGCCAGATTGAAACAGAAAGAATTTGCCGAAGTCATACCCCAAGTTTCCCCTCAACCAACCGAAGAATCTGTTGAGGCTAAACCTCAACAAAAAGAGGTTTAGCCTCTTTTATGCCCAGGTGGTGGAATTGGTTTACACACACGTTTGAGGGGCGTGGCTCGTAAGAGCGTGCGGGTTCGAGTCCCGCCCTGGGCACCAAATTGGGCGAGTAGCTCAGTGGTTAGAGCGTTTCTCCTACACAGAAAAGGTCACAGGTCCAAATCCTGTCTCGCCCACCATGCCGGAGTAGCTCATGTAGTAGAGCGCGAATCTGAAAAATTCGAGGTAG